>JAYVLR010000045.1:0-17942 GCA_043759395.1 Thiobacillaceae bacterium | reverse complement strand
GGGCGGGCTCGATCTGGGTGCGCTGGAAGACGAAGCCGAGAAGACCGCGCAGAAGGAAGCCGAAGACAGCATGCGCCCGCTGGTCGAGCGCATCAAGTCCACGCTGGGCGAACGCGTGAAGGACGTGCGCGTCACGCACCGGCTGACCGATTCCCCGGCGTGTCTGGTGACCGGCGAGGGCGACATGAGCGCGAATCTCGAGCGTCTGCTAAAGGCCGCCGGCCAGTCCGCGCCCACCGTGAAGCCCACACTGGAAATCAACCCCGAGCATGCGCTGGTCGCACGGCTGAATGGCGAGTCGGATGAGGCGCGCTTTGCCGACTGGGCCAACCTGCTGTTCGAGCAGGCGCTGCTCGCCGAAGGCGGGCAATTGGATGACCCGGCGAGTTTCGTGCGGCGCTTGAACGGGTTGCTGGCGATGTTGCCGGGTTAATCCGCTCCGCGAAGCAACGCGAAACGGGACGTAAATGATTTTACTTCGTGCGCTTCGCGGACGATCAGGCCAACGCTGCCGCAATCCGCACCAGCGCTTTTTCCAGGTTGGCCCGTGAGGTGGCGAACGATAGGCGGATATAACCCTCTGCGCCAAATGCCGAGCCGGGGACGACGGCGATGTCGGCGGACTCCAGCAGGTATTCGGAGAATGCGATATCGGTCGGCGCGTCGATGATGTCGCGCGCCAGCAAGTTCATGATCGCGTCGCGCACATCGGGAAAGGCGTAGAATGCGCCGCCGCTGTCCACGCATTTGAATCCCGGAATTTTATTCAGGCCATCGACGACAAAGCGATGCCGCTGTTTGAATGCGTCGAGCATGGGGATGATGCAGCCCTGGTCGCCGTTGAGCGCGGCTTCGGCGGCCACCTGCGAAATCGAGGTCGGATTGGAGGTGGACTGCGACTGCACATTGGTCATCGCGCGCATAATATTTTCGGGTCCGGCGGCGTAGCCGATGCGCCAGCCGGTCATCGAGTAGGCTTTGGATACGCCGTTCAGCACCAGCGTGCGGTCGTACAGGTCGGGGCAGACATTGAGGATGTTGACGAAGGGCGCGTCATCCAGCCGGATGTGTTCGTACATGTCGTCGCTCGCGATCAGCACCTGCGGATGCTGGCGCAAGACTTCGCCCAGCGCCGCCAGTTCGGCACCGGTATAGACCGCGCCGGTCGGGTTGGACGGGCTGTTGATGACGACCAGCTTAGTCCGGGGCGTAATCGCCGCCAGCAATTGTGCGGGTGTGATTTTGAAATCTTGCGCAATCCCCGCTTCAACAATCACCGGCTTGCCGTCGGCCAGAATCACGATGTCGGGATAGGACACCCAGTACGGCGCGGGGATGATGACTTCGTCGCCGGGGTTAATGACCGCCTGCACCAGGTTGAAAAAGCTTTGCTTGCCGCCGCACGACACCAGAATCTGCTTCGGCGTGTAGCTGAGTCCGTTGTCGCGCTTGAACTTGGCGATGATGGCCTGCTTGAGGCTGGGCGTGCCGTCCACCGCCGTGTATTTGGTGAAGCCCGCGTTGATTGCGGCGATGGCTGCGTCCTTGATGTGCTGCGGCGTGTCGAAATCGGGTTCGCCGGCACCGAGGCCGATAATGTCGCGGCCGGTTGCCTTGAGCGCAGCAGCGCGGGCGGTGACGGCAAGCGTCGGGGAGGGTTTGATGGCTTGTACGCGGGTCGAGAGATTCACAGTTATCCTTACACGCACCCGCAGCGCGCGGGTGCTACTATCAGCTAATTTTGCTGCGCGATTTTACCTGTGTTCCTCACCTTCCCCAATAGTCCGTTCCATCTGTTTCAGCCGTTTGAGCCCGCTGGCGACCAGCCGCAGGCGATTGCCAAGCTGATCGAGGGGATCGAAGACGGGCTAGCCTATCAAACGCTGCTGGGCGTAACTGGCTCCGGCAAGACCTTCACCATGGCCAATGTGATCGCCCGGCTGGGGCGGCCTGCGCTCATCATGGCACCGAACAAGACGCTGGCGGCTCAGCTATATTCGGAGATGCGCGAATTTTTTCCGGAAAACGCGGTCGAGTATTTCGTCTCGTATTACGACTATTACCAGCCCGAGGCCTATGTGCCTTCGCGCGACATGTTCATCGAAAAAGATTCCAGTATCAACGAACACATCGAGCAGATGCGGCTGTCTGCAACCAAGTCGCTGCTGGAGCGGCGCGACACGATTATCGTCTGTACCGTGTCGGCGATTTACGGTATTGGCGATCCGTCCGATTACCACAGCATGATTCTGTTGCTGCGCGAAAACGACAAGCTGACGCAGCGCGACGTGATCACGCGGCTGACGCACATGCAGTACGACCGCAACGACATCGAATTCAAGCGCGGCGTGTTTCGCGTGCGCGGCGACGTGATCGACATTTTTCCGGCGGAGCACGCCGAGACCGCGATCCGGGTCGAGCTGTTCGACGACGTGGTCGAGGCGCTGCATTTGTTTGACCCGCTGACCGGGCAGATATTGTCGAAGGTATCGCGTTTTACGGTGTTTCCGTCGAGCCATTACGTCACGCCGCGCGAAACCATTTTGCGCGCGATCGAGCACATCAAGGTCGAGCTGCGCGAACGCCTCGAATGGTATTACGCCAACAACAAACTGGTCGAAGCGCAGCGCCTGGAACAGCGCACGCGCTTCGATCTGGAAATGATGGTCGAGCTGGGTTTCTGCAAGGGCATTGAAAATTACTCGCGCTATCTGTCGGGGCGTAAAGCGGGCGACCCGCCGCCGACCTTGATCGACTATCTGGCGCGCGATGCGCTGATGATTATCGACGAGTCGCACGTCACCGTGACGCAAGTCGGCGGCATGTACAAGGGCGACCGATCACGCAAGGAAAACCTGGTCGACTACGGCTTTCGTCTGCCGTCCGCATTGGATAACCGTCCGCTCAAATTCGAAGAGTTTGAGCGCCTGATGCCGCAGACCGTATTTGTCTCGGCCACACCCGCCAAGTACGAAGCTGAACATGCCGGGCAAGTGGTCGAGCAACTGGTGCGCCCGACCGGCCTGGTCGATCCGATGATCGAAGTGCGCCCGGCGACAACACAGGTCGATGATTTGATGTCGGAGGCGCGCAAGCGCATTGCGCTGGGCGAGCGCGTGCTGGTGACGACGCTGACCAAACGCATGTCCGAAGACCTGACCGACTACCTTGCCGAGCATGGCATCAAGGTACGCTATCTGCATTCCGACATCGACACGGTCGAGCGTGTCGAAATCCTGCGCGATCTGCGCCTCGGCGTGTTCGATGTGCTGGTCGGCATCAACCTGTTGCGCGAAGGGCTGGATATTCCCGAAGTGTCGCTGGTGGCGATTCTGGATGCGGACAAGGAAGGCTTTTTGCGCAGCGAGCGTTCGTTGATCCAGACCATCGGTCGCGCCGCACGCCATCTCAATGGCCGGGCGATCCTGTATGCGGATAAAATCACCGAGTCGATGCGCCGCGCCATCGACGAAACCGAACGGCGGCGCAACAAGCAGCTTGCCTTCAACAAGGCTAACGGCATCACCCCGCGCGGGGTGCAGAAGCGCATCAAGGACATGATCGACGGGGTGTACAACACCGACACTGCGCGCCAGGAACTGAAGGCCGCGCAGACCGTGGCCGCCTACAAGATCATGGACGAAAAATCGCTGACCAAGCAGGTCAAGCGGCTGGAGAAAGACATGCTGGAAGCTGCAAAAAATCTGGAATTTGAAAAGGCGGCGGAACTTCGCGACCGGTTAAGGGAGCTCAAGCAGGTGTTATTTGGCGTGGTGGAAAATGACTAAAGTTTTATTCGTCTGCATGGGCAATATCTGCCGGTCTCCAATGGCGGAAGGCGTGTTTCGTCATGCCATCAAGGAGGCCGGGATGGATAAGCAGGTGCATATTGATTCGGCGGGAACGCACGATTTTCATGAGGGGTCGGCACCAGACACCCGTGCCCAGCAGGCTAGCCGCAATCGCGGTGTGGACATCAGCGGACTGCGCGGCCGACAGGTGACCGACCGGGATTTTGCCGAATACGATTACATCCTGGTGATGGACAGCGCAAATCACAATAACTTGATACGCCGTGCCCCGGCGCAATACCAGCACAAAATCCGCCGCCTGCTGTCATTCAGCCGCAAGTACCCCAATCTTGATGTGCCCGATCCTTATTACGGCGGCACGCAGGGGTTCGAAGAAAACCTCGATATGATCCAGGATGCGGTGCAAAACCTGGTGCGCGAAATTGGCGGACAAGGCGGGCAAGCAATACGCAGCGTTAAATAGCAACGTCGGTATTTTTACAAGCAGGCTGGCAGGGTTAGCGCCTGAATCGCTTCGCCATCCTTGTTCTGCACGAAGGCCGCCAGGCCTGAGTCCTGTGGTTTCCAGTCTGGTTTCAGATTGAATACCAGATTCTTTTGAAATTGCCCGTCTGAGGGTATCGCAAACGGCCCGAGCAGTTGGCGCACAACAAAATCATGATGCAGGGTGCGCTGGGCGTTTTCGCCTGCGTTGATATGAGACACAAGATTGTTTTCGTAGAGCGCAACATAGACTTGGTGGTGCTCGCCGGGTTGGGCAAGCCGGGCCTCAATCCGGGTAAGCAACCGACGCGGGTCAGTACGGTTCAAATTCAATTTAATTGATGCCTGGGCAGGCGTTGCGGCACGGCGGAGGCCGCTGTCGCCGACACGATAGTCATCGCCATTCAGCATGAACTGGGGCGTGTAGACCCAGCCGGAGCGGCCATTGCGTTCGCGCTGGCGTTGTGAAAATGCGGCCTGGGCAAACGGGTCAACCCAGCCCAGCTTATCCCAGTAGTCCACATGAAAGGCGAGTGGAACGATTTCGCGGGTGCTGGTTTTCTTGCCGGGCAAGCTGGACAGCCACTGGTCTGCGGGCGGGCAGGAGCTACACCCTTCGGAGGTATAGAGTTCGAGCAGCGCAGCGCGCGCGGCGCCGCTACTGGTATTGCATTCTGTTGCGGCGGTCGCCAGCTGCGTGTACAGGGTGAGCGTCAGAAAGACGGGCAGGGTGTGCATTGCTGTGGGTGTCATCGCGGTGAGTGGTGGATTCTGGATAAGGGTTTATCTTGCTTGGTCGCAGATTTGTCGTTGAGCTTACAAGCGTGCAAGCTTTGATTTGCTAATGTGTTATGACTGTAAAATTTGATGAACGATCCGATTTACTGATAGCGATGTCGAATAATCCCTACCCGCCCTATCTTGGAGGCACATCGCGCGATGCGATGCTGAACATGCTGGCATGACTGACATCAATTTAACTACGGTAACGACCATGAAAATTGCATTTCTGGAGGATGACGCACCGTTTGCTGCAATTATTATTGACTGGCTGGAACAGGCCGGGCACGACGTGACCTGGTTTCGTACTGGCCGCGAATGTATCCGCGCGCTGTCTGATGAACGCTTTGATCTGTGCCTGTTTGACTGGATGCTGCCGGACATGACGGGGCCGGACGTGATGGCCAATCTCAAACTCAAGGGCACCATGCCGCCGGTGATGTTCATGACCGGGCGCGATGCTGAGGAAGACGTGGTGCAGGTAATTCAGGCGGGCGCCGATGATTTCATCATCAAACCGCCCAGCCGCAGCGTGTTGATTGCACGCATCCATGCGGTAGCGCGCCGCTGCTCTGCGCAGCTTCGACCCGAGCCGGTACAGGATTTTGGCAATGTCAAAGTGGACTTTGGCCAACGCCGTTTTGAGTTAAACGGTGCGATGGTCAAGCTGACCGAAAAGGAAACCGATCTGGCGCTGTATTTTTTTGGGCGGGTAGGCATGCTGCTGCCGCGCGGCCACCTGATTCAAGTGGTGTGGGGTTCCAGTCCGGATATCGATACCCGCACGGTGGATGTCCACGTCAGCCATTTGCGCGGTAAATTGGGTCTGGTTCCCGAGCAGGGCTGGCGCTTGTCGTCGGTGTACCGCCAAGGCTACCGGCTGGAGCGAATGGAATCCGCATGAATCACGCGGCTCGAGTGGTTGCGGCGCTATTCCTGATGGCCTCAGCGGTGGATGTGTGTGCGCAAAAAAACGTCGCGCCGAGTGGAAAAACCGAACAACAAAACAGCGCCGAGCCGGAATGGCGTTATACCGTCCGCCCCGGCGATACGCTGATCGGATTGTCGCGGCAATATCTGACGCGCCCGAACGAATGGCCGCGTTTACAAAAACTTAATCACATTACCCAAACCCTGCGTCTGCGCCCTGGCGAAGCCTTGCGCGTGCCGCTATCGATGTTGCGCCAGACACCCGCGCCGACAGACGTGACGGCGGTGGCAGGCAGCGTCAATCTGACGACGCAAGCGGGTGACACGCGGGCGTTGCAAGTGGGCGACAAGCTCTTGGCGGGGTCCCGCCTGAGTGCCGCGATCAACAGCAGCGCCAGCCTGCGCTTTGCTGACGGCTCAGTGCTGGTGTTGCAACCCGCTTCGACGCTCCAGTTGGATACCGTGAGCGTTTACGCGGGCGGCGGCATGGTCGATACCCGGCTGCGCTTGCAGGAAGGGCGCGCAGAAATCACTGCCAACCCGCAACATCGCGGTGGCAACCGGTTGCAGGTCACGACCCCCTCCGCCGTGGCTGCCGTGCGCGGAACGCGCTTTCGGGTAGGCGCGGCCGAAGGCATCACGCGGCAGGAAACGCTGGAAGGCCAGGTGGGCCTCGCGGCAGCCGGGAGCGAAGTGGCGGTCAGCGGCGGCATGGGTACGGTCGCCGAGGCAGGCCAGCCGCCGCGCCCGCCCGTGGTACTGCTACCGGCAGCGGACGTGAGCGCGCTGCCGGCGCGCGTCGAGCGTCTGCCGATGCGTTTCGAATTGCCGGTGATGCCGGGCGCAGCAGGGTGGGTGGGACACATTTCACCCGACACACCATTCGACCGGGTGCTGCTCGAAAAATCAGCCAAAATCCCACGTCTTATTTTTGCCGACTTGCCCGATGGCCACTACGTGTTGCGCGTGCGTGCCGAAGACGGCGCGGGCTTGCAAGGGCGCGATGCGCTGCATGCGTTCGAACTGGATGCGCGCCCCTTTGCGCCGCTGTTGTTAAGCCCGACGCAGGCGGCGGTGGTGCGGAGCGCGCTGCCGGAATTGCGCTGGAGCGAAGTGAGCGCCGAGGGCGGTATCGCAATCAGCCGTTATCAGATCGAGCTCGCGCGTGACGCGGGGTTTGGCAGTGCGGTGCTGCGTGAGACGCTTGCACAAACCGCGTTGAAGCCGTCAACAGAACTCGTGCCGGGGGATTATTACTGGCGGGTGGCCAGCGTTGACGGCAATGATCGCGGGCCGTTTTCCGATGTCGTCAAATTCACCTACAAGCCTGCGCCGGGCGCACCCGACTTGGCGCAGTCGGTGCTACAGTTCGAGCGCGATCAGATGCAAACCAACCTGCCGCCGCCCGCAGACGGTTTGCACTATGAAGCTGAGCTGGCCGCCGATCCGGCGCGTAAAAACGTGCTGTGGCACGGCGAGAGCGCGGATGGAAAATTGCAGATGCCGCGTCCCGAATCCGGTAAACGCTACCTGTCCGCCCGAATGGTTGAGACCGACGGCACTGCAGGCCCCTTTGCCACGCATGCCATCGATGTGCCGCGTGCGATGCACTGGGAATGGCTGCTGTTGCTGCTGCCACTGCTGGCGTTGTAAGGCGGGGCTTGCCGGGCTACTCTGTGGTAAATGAAACTTCGTCCGCTCACTGACCGTCTCTCCACCGCACTGATTTTGCTGGCGACCGCACTCTTGATGAGCGTGAGCGGCGGGCTCGGTCGGCTGGATCATGTGCTGTATGACCTGGGTCAAAAGCGGCATGTACGCCCGGCGCCGTCCGATCTGGTGATTGTGGCCATCGATGAAGACAGCCTGGCTAAACTCGGGCGCTGGCCGTGGTCGCGCCGCTTGCATGCGGCGCTGATCGACCGGCTCAAAAAAGACGGCGCGCGGGTGATCGGCCTGGATCTAATCTTTGCCGAACCGGATACGGCCGATCAGCCGGCCGATGCCGCGCTTTCAGAAGCAATCAAACAGGCGGGTAATGTGGTGTTGCCGGTGCTGCTCGAAAGCAGCCGGGTCAATGGCCAGTTGCTCGAAACGTTGCCCTTGCCGCAATTTGTCGAGCACGCAGCGGCGTTGGGCCGAGTCCACGTGGAGATGGATGAAGACGGTATCGCACGCAGTGTGTTTTTGTGGGAGGGCGTAGGCACGCCTGCCTGGCCGCATTTCTCGCAGGCCGTACTGCAAGCCGCCGCGTCCCTGCCGTCGCAATTATCTGCAACGCCTCCCCGGCGGGATATTGCCCAGCCCTTTGCGCTGGTGCGTGAAGATCAGCGTCGGATCAGCTTCCTCGGGCCGCCGGGCCACGTTCAGAGTCTGTCGTATGCCCAGGTATTAACCGGAGAATTCCCCGCCGGACTATTCAAAAATAAAATGGTTCTGGTGGGCGCGACCGCTGCCGGCATGGGCGACCTTTTGCCCACGCCGGTATCCGGTTTGCGCCAGCCGATGCCGGGGGTCGAATTTCATGCCAATGTGCTGGACTCGATGCGCAGCAATCGTCTGATCAGCACCGCACCGCAATGGAGTGTGTTACTGGTGGGTGCGCTTCTGGCCTTGGCACCGATGCTGTGGTTGCCGCGTTTGTCGCCGCTGCTCGGCCTGCTGGCAAGCGGACTGTGGTTTGTCGTGGTGGCTGTGGTGGCAATGGTATTGCCGCTGGCGACCGCTGTCTGGCTACCGCCTTCCGCTGCCTTGTTCGCCATACTGATTGCGTATCCGGTTTGGAGCTGGCGCAGGCTTGAGTCTGCCGGTCGCTTTCTGGATCACGAACTGAAACGGATGCGCCAGGAACTGCAACAGGTGGGTTCGAATGCGGCCAATGATCGTGTGCGGCAATCAAGCGACCCGTTTCAGTCGCGGATCATGCAGGTGCAGGCTGCATCAGCCCGCTTGCGGCATTTGCAGGCTGAGCGCAGCGAAACGCTGGCGTTTATTTCGCACGATATTCGCGCGCCGCTGGCGGCAGCCATGATGCAGATCAATGAGCAGGACGATGCCAGCGGACGATTACGCGCCCCGCTCGCGCGTGCCTTGAGTCTGGCTGAGGATTTTTTGAGCACCTCGCGTGCAGAAATGGCAGACAGCGCGCGTTTTCAGGAAGTGGAGTTGGTCGCCGTTCTGCATCAGGCAGCGGATGATGCGTATGCTGCCGCGCGTGAAAAACCCGTGCGTCTGCTGCGAGACCTGCCAGATGATCCGGTGTGGATGCAGGGCGATTTTGGCCTGCTGCACCGTGCCGTATTGAATTTGCTGCTCAATGCAGTGAAATATGCGCCGCCGGATTCGGTCGTCGAATTGCAATTGGCACAGGCCGATCATCAGGCAGTGGTGAGCGTCAGTGATCGGGGCATGGGTATTTCTACTGAGCAACAATCCAGACTGTTCCAGCGTTTCAGCCGCGTCGAGGCGGACGCATCCGCACCCGGTGGCACCGGGCTGGGTTTGTATTTTGTGCGCACCGTGGCCGAAAAGCACGGCGGCTCAGTCTCTGTCGCAAGCCTTGCCGAAGGCGGGACGTGCTTTAGCTTGCGCTTGCCGCTGACGCCTGGCTGAGCATCGATTTGTTTTGAGGGAGCGCGTATGGAATTGATTTTGTGGCGACATGCCGAGGCGGAAGACAGCAGTCCGGACATGGCGCGAGTATTGACCCAAAAAGGGCGCATCCAGGCCGCCCGCATGGCGGACTGGCTGAACCCGCGTTTACCGCCGGAGGTACGGGTATTGATGAGTCCGGCGATACGTACCGTGCAGACTGCGCAAGCGCTGGGGCGCGAATGTGAAGCCGTCGCCGCGCTCGCCCCCGGCACCTCGGCGAATGCCGTGCTCGATGCTGCGGGCTGGCCGGGCGGGGACGGTTGTGTCGTGGTGGTGGGGCATCAGCCGACGCTGGGGCACATCGCTGCGCGCTTGCTGACTGGCCGCGACGGCGACATCGGATTTCGCAAAGGCGGCATCTGGTGGTTTCAGAGCCGGATACGCCAAGGCGAAGTGCAGGTGGTGTTAAAGGTAGCGGTAAGCCCGGACTGGTTATAATCACGTGAACTTCCGTAAGCATTCCCGTGGCGCGATGGGCCGCCGCCGGAATTGCCACAAGCGGAGCTCACTTGAGGATGATCGCAATGTCTAAAAACCGGCTGGAGGACACGCTTTGGGCAAGCTCCTGACTGGCTTGTTTGACGTATTTGCTGCGGCTACACCGTTGCGCCGACTGGGGCTGGTGCTATTGCTGGTGCTGCCGGTCGCGGCTTTGGTTGCAGCCTGGCTGTGGCTGAACCAGCCGCCGTATCAAGTGCTCTACGCCAAACTTCCGGATCGGACCGGGCTGTCGGATCGCTCCGGTGGCGAAGTGATGGCCGCCCTTGAGCAGATGAATATTCCCTATCGCTTGTCAGCCGCCAATGGCGCGATTGAAGTGCCAGCCGATCAGTTGTTCTCTGCGCGTTTCAAACTGGCGGCGCGAGGCCTGCCCAAACCCGATATCCAGACGCCCGATGCGGCAGAGGGCATGTCGAGCTTTGGCCTGTCGCAGTTTCAGGAACAGTTGCGTTATCAGCACGCGCTGGAAGCCGAACTGGTGCGCTCGATTGAAACGCTCCAATCGGTAGCGAGCGCACGTGTGCATCTGGCCTTGCCAAAAGCATCGCCGTTTTTGCGCGAGCCGCCGCCTGTGACCGCAGCGGTGCTGGTGCAGTTAAAACCTGTCGCGAACGGACGGGGGCTGGCGAACGAACAAGGCCTGGCGCTCGAACAAATTGGCGCGATTCAGCGCATGGTAGCGGCCAGTGTGCCGCGCTTGAAGCCTGCCGATGTCAGCGTGCTGGATCAGCAAGGACACTTGCTGGGCGTGGCCGCCGATGATCCGGCAGCGAGCCGGAGCAAGCTCGAAGCCGATCTGGCGCGGCGCGTGATCGATGGGCTGTCGCCATTATTTGGTGCCGACAAAGTCAAGGTGCAAATCACGGCAACACTATTGCCGGAAGGCCGCATACGCCGGCTCAGTGCTGCGGTGATTCTGGCGCTGGATGCAAGCCCGCAACAAATCAGACAGGCAACGACGCTGGCGCAGCAGGCGCTGGGGCTGGATGCGCGGCGTGGTGATCGCCTCAGCATTTTTGCCTTGCCGCCCGTTGTGCCGCCGACGGTTGTAGTGCAATCCATCCCGCAAGTAGTTCCCACGGTACGAGTCGCATCTTCCTGGGTTCAAACCCCGCTGCCGTGGATGCTGGCAGCAGGCGCCGCCGTCGCGCTGCTACTGTGGCTGGGTCTGCGTCGCCGTCGCCCGGCAAAAACCGGCGCAGAAAACACGCTGGTGGCGAGCGAAACATTTGATGGATTGTTGCAGGAATCGCGTAGCCAAACCCTGGAAAATCCGCGTGTGACAGCGGATGTGATTCGGCTGTGGATGCGCGCATGAGCCAGTCAGGCATGGAGAAATGTGCGGTGCTGCTGCTGGCGCTGGGCGAAGAAGCGACAGCGGCGGTGTTCAGATACTTAAGCCCGCTGGAAGTGAGCCAGCTGGGCGCGGCGATGCGCGAAGTCAGGGTGTTGCCGCGCGAACGGGTACGCGAAGTATTGCGGGCGTGGCGCGAAGAAGCCGTGCTGCAAACCGGTTTTGCCACCGATTCCGAGCGTTTTCTGGACGATGCGCTGGGGCGTGCGCTGGGGCCGGAGCGGGCGCAAGCCATCATGCGGCGGCTGGGCGGGCGCACGGCGGAAAGCTTGAAGCAACTGGCCTGGAAAGAGCCTGCCGAGGTCGTGGCGTTGTTGCAAACCGAGCCGCCGCAACTGGTGGCGGTTGTCTTGTCGCAATTGCCACGCGACGGTGCCGCAGCAGTGCTGGAATTGTTGCCCGAAAAACTGCGCAGCGAAACGGTGTTGAGCATGGCGCATGCGGATGTACCTGCGTCGGAGGTCTTGCAGGACATTGAGGCGTGGGTGGCACAGCGCCTGAGTGCGGAAGACGGCGCATCGCTTGCCGCGAATGAAACAACAGCAGCACGGATGCTGGCCGGAATGAGTCGCGGCAGTGCGGAAGCGGTGTTGCATGCCGTTGACCAGCAGGATGCGCCGCTGGCGGCACGTTTGCGCGCACATCATCTAAACTTCGACGATTTGCTGCGTGTGCCGCTGGCCGACCGTAAAATATTCCTGCGAAATATTTCTGCGCGCACTTTGCTGCATGCGCTCAAAGGCGCGGATCGAAACATGCTGAATTGTGTGGGTGAAACCATGAGTAAAACTGCCGCGCAACGTTTGAGCGACGACCTGGATACGCTCGGCGGATTGCCTGTTACCGACATCCAGGCGGCGCAGGATGAGGCGGCGGCAATCTTGCAGCGCCTGGCGGCAGAAGGTGCGCTCTCCGTATCCGGACACGACACTGCTGAAGCGGAAACAGCATGAGCCGACCTGAACTTCCGGACGAGCAAACCTCGGCTCTGGCGCACTGGGAAGCCGCCGAACTGGCAGTGGAATCGGGCGAACCCGGCGCACAAAAAGACAGCCAGGCCGAGCTGGCAGACGCGCGCGAACAGGCTATCGCCGCTGGGCGCGAAGCGGGATTGCAAGCCGGGCGGGCGGAAGCTGCGGCAGAAGGTGCGCGGATGAAAGCGCTGGCCGATAGCTACGCCAACGCGCTGGACAAGCTGGATTTTCGGCTGGCGGACATGGTGCTGGAGCTGGCGCTCGACGTGGCGCGCCAGGTTGTTGCAGGTGAACTTGCCGTGCATCCGGAACGGATTCTGGATGTGGTCAAACTGGCGTTGAACCAGATGGCCGAGTCCACCCGCGAAGCGCGCCTGCTGTTGAACCCGGAAGATGCCGCGCTGATCCGCCCGCACCTTGAGCAGATTCTGGACAAGAACCGTTTGCGCATGGTCGAGGACGTGCGCATCGTGCGCGGCGGTTGCCTGATCGAAACTACGCAGGGCGATCTCGATGCGACCCTGCAGGCACGCTGGCGCAATGTGGTGCAGGTGCTGGGTTCCAACAAAGGCTGGATCGAGTGATCGACCGTACGGTACGTTTGCGTGAATACCTGGCCGATTGCCGCCGTGCGGTTGAACGTGCAACGCCGATTGCGGCCACCGGACGGCTGACGCGGGTGTCGGGGCTGGTGATGGAAGCGGTGGGACTGCGTCTCCCGGTGGGCAGCCAATGCCAGGTGCAGATTCCCGGCGGGCAGGGCGTGGATGCTGAAGTAGCGGGGTTTTCCGGTGAGCGTTTGTTCATCATGCCGGCCACCGATATTTACGGCGTGATGCCGGGCGCGCGCGTGGTGCCGGACAACCCGATGGCGGCGCAACCGCCTGCGCTGGGCACGCGTTATATTCTGCGCCGCCGTGCGCAGGATCGGGTGCGGCAAGTGCCGGTGGGCGAGCAATTGCTGGGACGCGTGCTCGATGGCGCGGGCCGAACCCTGGACGGACTCGGCCCGCTGTCGCTGGCAAAGCGGGTGCCGCTCTACAGCCGCCCGATCAATCCGCTCGAACGCGCACCGATCCGGCAGACGCTGGATGTGGGCGTGCGCAGCATCAACGGTCTGCTGACGGTGGGACGCGGACAACGCCTGGGTTTGTTTGCGGGCAGCGGGGTGGGCAAGAGTATTTTGCTTGGCATGATGGCGCGTTACACCGAAGCAGATGTGGTGGTGGTCGGCTTGATCGGCGAACGCGGGCGCGAAGTCAAAGAGTTTATCGAACGCATCCTCGGCAATGAAGGCATGGCGCGCGCGGTGGTGGTGGCGGCACCGGCCGACCATCCGCCGCTGATGCGGTTAAACGGCGCGGCGTATGCGATGGCGATTGCCGAATATTTTCGCGATCAGGGCAAGCATGTTTTGCTCATCATGGACTCGCTCACGCGCTATGCCATGGCGCAGCGCGAGGTGGCGCTGGCCATCGGCGAACCCCCGGCCACCAAGGGCTATCCGCCTTCGGTGTTTGCCAAGCTGCCGCAACTGGCAGAGCGCGCCGGCAATGGCAAAGGTGGCGGCGGATCGATCACGGCATTTTTTACCGTGCTGATGGAAGGCGACGACCAGCAGGATCCGATCGCCGATGCGGCGCGCGCCATTCTGGACGGCCATATTGTGATGACACGCGACCTGGCCGATGCGGGGCACTACCCGGCGATTGATATCGAAGCCTCGATCAGCCGCGCCCAGCCGGATTTGCTGAATGAAGGCGAGCTCGAAACCATCCGCCGTTTTCGCTATCTGTATTCGCGCTATATGCGCAGCCGCGATTTGCTTGCGGTCGGCGCGTATGTGCCGGGCGCGGATGTGGTGCTTGACGAGGCGGTCAAGCGTTACCCCGCGATGCAAAATTATTTGCTGCAAGGCCGCAACGATCGCGTGGGAATGCAGCAGGCGCGCGCTGAACTGATGGGCGTGCTGGGCTGACTGAACCATGAAAAAAGGATTCTCGCTGCAACTGATTCTGAACCTGGCGTTGCGCCAGGCGGATGCCTTGTCGCGCGAAGTCAAGCGCAGTCACGGCGAGTGGCTGCTGGCGCGCGGGCAGCGCGTGCAACTGCTGGCGCTGCGCGACCGGCATATCCACGAACTGGCGGGCGAGTTGCGCCCCGGGATCGCTGCGGCCGACTTGTCTTTGCGCACGCAGCGCATGCAGCGGCAACAAGCCGAATTGCAGCAGGCGGCGCTGCGTATCGACACTAGCCGTCAGGCCTGGCAAGCGAAACTCGCCGAGTGGATGCAGTTGCAAGACCGGGTGAAAGCACTGCGCGTGCTGGAGCAACGTTATATGGAGGCCTTGGGGATACAGGCGCGACGAACCGAGCAACGGCAGCATGACGAACTGGCGCAAAATTCCCGGTTCTGGCACCAGGATCAGGCAAGCGAAGAGACGGATAGTGAAGCAATCAATAGCGGGGTGTTCATGTGATGCAGCTGGCGCAACTCAGTCCGGAGGAACGGGATTTCCTGTGCAAGCCGTCAACGCCTGACGGAGTATTTTCAGCCGCGTTCGCCAAGCGACTCGCGGCAGTGTTGGGCGCGCGCATGAATCAGCGCGTGCAGGTGGAAATTTCAGACGGGTCTGTCGGTGCGGATGTCGGCCAGCCAGATCGACCGCATCTCCATTGGGACAACATTCTGGAAGCGATGTGGCTATGCGGCAGGCTGGGCGGCAACGTCAGTCACGACCGCTATCAATCCCCGGCGATGAGCGCGCGCCTCAAGCGCACGCTGGAACTGACGCTGGCCGAAACCTGGCTGTCGTACAGCAACATGGGTTTGTCTGAGGCGGCATCGCTGCGTGTTCAAACCGCCGACCAGCATGCCGGGCTGGATATATATTTCCCAACAACACGGCCAGCCATGAATCACTGGGCACGACAGACCATCCATCATGCAGAATAAAGCGATTTTTATCAGTGCTTCGGTCGGCTATCCGGCGCTGGCTCAAGCGGCGCAAACCGACAGCGGCAGCATGGCGGTCGTATTTCTGAGTTTGCTGGTCATCCTGGGCGGATTCGTGCTGGCCGCGTTTGTACTGCGCCGCTATCTGCCGGGCGCGGGCAAGCAGGGGATCGTCAAAGTGGTGGGCACCACCATGGTCGGTTCGCGTGAGCGCGTGGTCGTGGTCGAGGTTGAAAATACCTGGCTATTGCTCGGCGTGGCCGCAGGGCAGGTGCGGCTGCTGGACAAACTGGCCAAACCCGGAACGCCGCATCAGGATGAAACACAGCATGTTTATAAAGATGGCCATTAGCACCTTGCGTCTTACTGCAGGCCGGCCTTTAGGCCGACTTGCGGGTGCAGGGCGAACGCTTGCAGCGATTTTGCTGCTGACTACCATCGGGTTCGCCGTCGCAGGCGAAACCAGCGTGCCGCTGTTCACCGCTGTTCCGGTGGCGGGCGGACAAGTCTATGGCGTGAGCGCGTCTACCTTGCCGTATCTCATCCTGTTTCCTTTTTTACCCGCCTTGTTGCTGTCGTTCAGCGCGTTCACCCGCATCGCGGTGGTGCTGTTTTTATTGCGGCAGGGACTGGGCAGTGCGACTGCACCGCCGAATCTGGTGTTGGTCGGATTAGCCTTATTGCTGACCTACTTCGTGATGAGTCCGGCGCTGGAAAAAATCCAGGTAGAAGCCTACGCGCCATTCGTGTCCGGGCAGATCAAACTGGATGAAGCCAGCAACCGCGCAGCGTTGCCGCTCAAAGCCTTCATGCTGCGCCAGACGCGGCAGGATGACCTCGCGTTGTTCATCGCCGATCAGCCGCCGCCCAAACCGAAAAGTGCAGGTAAACAATCTGCTTCGCCGCACGCCAAAGTCGGTTCTGAACTCGATGCAAGCAGCGTTCCGTTCAAAGCGCTGGCACCGGCCTTTCTCACCAGCGAACTGAAAACCGCGTTCCAGATCGGCTTCATGGTGGTGCTGCCTTTTCTGGTGATCGATCTGGTCGTCGCCAGCGTATTGACCGCTCTGGGCATGGTGATGCTGCCGCCGCAACTGGTGTCCTTGCCCTTGAAGCTGTTGCTGTTCGTGATGGCCAACGGCTGGCATTTGCTGGTCGGTTCACTGCTCGGGAGCTTCTGATGGACGACCTCGCACGCCAGGCGCTGTGGCTGACCCTGACGCTGGCCGCGCCGCTGCTGCTGGCCGGGCTGGCGATCGCGTTCATCGTCAGCCTGTTTCAGGCCGCCACGCAAAACCTCGAACCCACCCTGTCGTTTGTACCCAAACTGCTGGTGATGGCTGCCGTGCTCGCCGTGCTCGGCAGCTGGATGGGCGGTCGGCTGATCGAGTTTACGCAAGAACTCCTGAGCGGCTTTCCCGGCTTGATTGATTGAGCATCATCAACTGAACATGGAAGTCGCCGTACTCGCACAGACCAGCATCGCAGCATGGCTGTTTGTGTTCGCGCGATTAGCGGGTTGGGCCATGCTCGATCCATTGCTGGGCCGCTTGCCCGTATTTTTGCGGCTGATGATTGCAGCGGTGCTGGCCGCAGCCCTGCTGCCAAGCGTGAGTGCGCCGCCGCAGATTTCACCTTTCACCCTGGCTGGCGGCTTCGCACTCAGTCTTGAATGCCTGCTAGGTGCGCTGTTAGCCTTGTGCGTGCGCTTTCTGTTTGCCGCGATGGAAGCGGCGCTGGTGTGGTTTGGCCAGAGCGCAACGGGCGGCCTGCTGGTACTCACCGACGAGCAGGCCGACACCTCCCATCGCAGCTTGCGCCAGCTCGCGTGGTGGCTGGCAGGCTTGGCTTTTTTGGCGGCCAACGGCCATCTGCTGGTCGTCAATGCGCTGATGCAAAGTTTGGCGCACGCCCCCGTCGCCACGCTGCCATCGGCAGACAGCATCCGCCAACTGGCCGATGCCGCAGGCTGGATATTCGCCGCTGGCATACAGCTCGCGCTGCCGTTGCTGGTGCTTGCCCTGCTGCTGCATCTGGCGCTGGCGATTATTGCGCGCACCCAGCCCGGCATCGACATGTTTTCCATGGGGCTGAGCCTGGGCGCACTCGGTATGCTGGCAGCGCTGGTCTGGGCCGTGCCGCTGATTGCGGCGGGAATGCAGCAAGGCTTAATCCGCTTGCAACCCTGGTTGACGATCTGGGCAGGGCGATAGCGGATTTGCGGCAGGTTTTACAAAGAACCGCGAAGTCCCCGTGCGCTCCACGAGCCTCCCACGACCCCTGGCCTCCCCATATTGTTGGGTAGCTCAGCGCGATTAGCGGCTAAAGTGCTTATAGAAACAGCCATTAAACACTTCATTTTGCCTACAAGTGTTTAATGGCCGGGTCAATAGTTGTTTTTCAAACCTTATCGGGTGATCTACCGTGTGATCGGTGAGCGCGTGTTGATTTATCTGATTGCAGACGGTAGGCGTGACATACTGTCGTTGTTGTTGCGC
>JAYVLR010000044.1:0-2381 GCA_043759395.1 Thiobacillaceae bacterium | reverse complement strand
GGTGTCCGGTGACGAGATGGGTGGGTGCAAATCCGTCACCGGTACGGAATATATCGGTGCAGATCAGCAGCGTGCTGTCTGCTCCGTAAGCACCCCGGTCGCTCCGGTTGCCAAGGTTGCAATTGATCAAACCTGGCGTGGCCAAGCCGTTACGGGTACTTATGTGGGGCGGTCTGGCAAGGTCACGGGCGCTGAATCCGGCGGCTGTTCGCCGATCAGCGGTACGCCTTATATCGGTCGCGGCCAGTACAACGGTTTTTGCGAAGCTCCCGCTCTGCAAGCGCAAGAAGCCGTGGTGCGTTTGAGCGCAGTGATTCCGGCTGCCGCTGTGACCGGGGATCGTCCCGGCGCGGGCGGCTCAGTAATGACCGGCGACGAACGCGGCGGCTGCGAAGTCATCAGCGGCACGCCGTATGTCGGCATCGACAATTCCGCTGCGAACTGCTCAACCAGCGGACGTTTCGTACCGCGCGGCACTGTTCAGGTTGAAACCACGCGCGCCCCGGCGCCGCTTGATTTCAGCATCATTGCCCCGGCACGCGCCGCGCAGCAAAAGCAGTTCAATGACGTAACCGGCTCGTCGTCCAGCAATGAGCGCATTACCGGCCCCGTCAACAAGGCAAACGGCCTGATTACCGGTACGCCGGAGTTCCGCCATCGCGATGCCGCACCGGCCTTTGCGACGCCGACCGCGCCCGCAGAAATCGCATCTGCGGCAAGCCGTCTCACCGGCGAAGGCAGTCAGGATGGGCGGCAGGTGACCGGCGATAGCTGGAGCGCCCTGAGCCGGGTGACGGGCACGGAAGGCGCGTCGAGTCAGACACGCAATCCGTCCGAACGCGGTAGCCCGCGTGGCATGGGCATGGATGCCCGGCGTTTCCGTGACGAGGTGGTTGAGCAGCCCGCCGTCCCGGAAAGCCGGATCACCGGCTCGTCAGGCAATACCGGCAAGGGTTCGCTGGTGACCTTGTCGGGCGGCGCACGCGGCTAAGGCTTGGGATCGCACGGTGAATACGCGTAAACGACTCGCTGCCATGCGGATTGCCGGAACGCTCTGTCAAACAGAGGCGTCGGTCAGTCCTGTCTGTGTCATCGGCGCGGGCCAGCGTTGCGAACATGCGCTGGTCGATCAGGAGCTGAATCAGCTTCTGTTTGCCTACGAAAACACGGTGCGCGAACGCTTTTCGCCCATCGTGGACACTTTGAAGGCGTTGTCGGCGTTTCAGCATGAGCTGGATTTTGTGGCGCGCGCCCAGCGCGTAGCGCAGGACAAACTCGGCTATGCGCCGCCCGAAGCCTTGCTGGAAAACGCCTGGGTAACGGGTCTCGATCTGCGCGCCCTGCATTCCTGGTGCATCTTCAACGGCTTCAAGGAATGCATCGAAGAGGCCGATACCGACCGCCGTTCCTGGCGCGAACGTATGGCAATCGATGCCGCGTTTATCCAGTCATGCGGCTATCACACGCTGGATGTCAGCCCCTGCGCCGACGGTCGCTTGCAGGGTCTGTTGCCCTTCGTGTTGCGCATGGCGCCCAACGATGCGGTCAGGGTCAAGGCTTATGCGGGCGCATTGTTTGACGTTGAAGGCGACGTGGCCGACTGGACGCAGCGTGAGCTTGAACGCCTCACGGGCGGAATTCCGGATGCCGGGAGCGGCAACTATCTGAAAATCGCGGTGTACCACTACAGCACCTCGAAGCCCTGCCAACAGGGTTGCGCCGCGCACGGCAGCAACGACGCGCTGGCCACACAAGAGGCCGCCGACCGGCTGGCCGAGTTGCGCGCCGCGATCGAAAACACTTACGGCAGAGGCGCGGCGCCCGATACTTTGCTGATCGGCATGGACACCGACACCGATGCCATCCGCGTGCATTTGCCTGATAGCGAAAGCGGCAACTGCCCGATGCGTTACGTCGAGAGCGCGGCGATTTTTCACGACACGCTGGGCATGAATGCTGAATCAGCGCGTCGGGCGATTGATGCGGCGATTGCAGGAGCCGAACGCAGTTGCGGCCTGCAAGCGGGAATGCGCCGTCTGATCGCGCGCCTGTTGGAAGCCAATTTGTCGCAGATCGAATATGTGATCCAGCATCACGCCGGGCGCTACGCCGTCATCGGCCACAACGAACGCTTTATTTGCGCGGGCGAGGCGATGAGCGAGCTGCAACTGCGCAACAAATTTTATTTTGCGCATCTGGATACGGTGGAAGAGGGTTCCGCCGACATGGATGTGGGCATCAAGATTTTTACCGGGCTGAATATCGCGCGCGGGTTGGCCGTGCCGGTGCTGGTGCATTTTCATTACTCCTCGCGCGTGCCGGGCGCGCGCGCGCGCACAGTGGCTCGTTGTAAGCGCGTCAAGGCCGCTATCGGGGCGCGC
>JAYVLR010000043.1:0-10844 GCA_043759395.1 Thiobacillaceae bacterium | reverse complement strand
TCGGTATAGCCCAGCGTGCCTTTCATCGAGCCTTCGGACGCGGCCTTCATCGCGGCGCAGATCTCGGCGTAGGTGGCGGGCTTGTCCAGTTCCACCGTCAAATCGACCACCGACACGTCGGAAGTCGGCACGCGAAACGCCATCCCGGTGAGTTTGCCTTTCAGTTCGGGCAGCACCACGCCGACCGCTTTGGCGGCGCCGGTCGAGGACGGGATGATGTTTTCCAGAATGCCGCGCCCGCCGCGCCAGTCTTTCATCGACGGACCGTCAACGGTTTTCTGGGTGGCCGTAGCGGCATGAACCGTCGTCATCAGCCCGCGCTTCAAGCCCCAATTGTCGTGCAGTACCTTGGCCACCGGCGCCAGACAGTTTGTGGTGCACGAGGCGGCAGAAACAATCGCCTGCCCGGCGTAAGTCGCATGGTTAACGCCGTAGACGAACATCGGTGTGGCATCTTTCGACGGCGCGCTCATGACCACTTTCTTCGCGCCGGCCGCGATATGCTTTTTGCAAGTCTCTTCATCGAGGAAAAAACCGGTGCACTCGATCACGATGTCCGCGCCCGCTTCGTTCCATTTCAGGTTGGCCGGGTCACGCTCAGCCGTCAGGCGAATGGTCTTGCCATTGACCACTATGTTGCTGCCGCTGACCGAAACGTCGCCGCTGAAACGGCCATGCACCGAGTCAAATTTAAGCATATACGCCAGATAATCAGGCTCGAGCAGGTCGTTGATCGCGACCACTTCAATCCCGGGGAAATCCTTGGCGATTGCGCGAAATGCCATGCGGCCGATGCGGCCAAAACCGTTAATACCTACTTTGATAGTCATGTTTCAGTCTCCACATTAAAAATTATGTTAGGGGCCGGGATTTAGGAAAAGGGTAGACCCGCATTTCTTTATCCCGCCCCTGAGTTCCGCTTTATAGAACGCCTTTAACCGCTGCTGCCACCGCCTCGGCGGTAATGCCGAAATGCTTGTACAGCGCCGGAGCAGGAGCCGATTCGCCGAAGGTGTCGATACCAACGACTGCGCCTTCGAGGCCGACGTACTTGCGCCAGAAATCGGTGACACCGGCTTCGACCGCGACACGCGGCAGGCCTTTGGTCAGCACGCTGGTTTTGTACGCCGCATCCTGACGGTCGAACACATTAGTCGAGGGCATCGAGACCACACGCACTGCAATGCCTTCTGCAGCCAGCGCTTCCTGAGCCTTCACCGCCAGTTCGACTTCCGAGCCGGTGGCGATAATAATGGCCTTCGCATTTGCCGCATCCTTCAACACATAAGCGCCACGTCGAATATTGGCGATCTGCGCCTCATCGCGCGGCATGAAGGCCAGATTCTGGCGGCTCAGAATCAGGCTGGTCGGGCCATCCAGACGCTCCACGGCCGCCACCCACGAGACGATGGTTTCGGTGGTATCGCACGGACGCCACACATCCATACGCGGGATGTAACGCAAGGTCGCAGTCTGCTCGACCGCCTGGTGGGTCGGGCCGTCTTCGCCGAGGCCGATGGAGTCGTGGGTAAACACCCAAATCACGCGGATTTTCATCAACGCGGCCATGCGCAAGGCATTGCGCGCATATTCCGAAAACATCAGGAAGGTGCCGCCAAACGGCAACACGCCGCCGTGCAGCGCCATGCCGTTCATGATCGCCGACATGCCGAATTCGCGCACGCCGTAGGAAATGTAATTGCCGGTTGAGGCGTGACGAATGGTTTTGCAACCATCCCAGTTGGTCAGGTTGGAGCCGGTCAGGTCGGCCGAGCCGCCGACGAATTCCGGCAGCGCGCCCGCCAACGCGTTGATTGCAATTTGCGAGGCTTTGCGCGTCGCAACCGTCTCGCCACGGGCGTTGATTGCCGCGATGGCCTTGGCCGCGTGATCCGCAAAATTCGCGGGTAGCTCGCTCGCCATGCGGCGGGTGAATTCTGCGGCTTCAGCCGGGTAAGCCTTGGCGTATTCGGCGAATTTATTGTTCCACAGCGTTTCCAGACCCTGGCCTTTGGTCTTGGCGTCCCAACCTGCATAAATATCAGCCGGAATTTCGAACGGCGGGTAATTCCAGCCGATGTTTTTGCGTGTCGCTTCAATCTCGGCCGCGCCCAAGGCTGCGCCGTGCACGTCGTGCGTGCCTTCCTTGTTGGGCGAGCCTTTGCCGATGATGGTTTTACAGCAGATCAGCGTGGGTTTGTCGCTGCTGGCACGGGCTTTCTGGATCGCCGCTTCAAGCGCCACCACATCGTGACCATTTACATTGGCCACCACATTCCAGCCATAAGCTTCAAAACGTCGTGGCGTGTCGTCGGTAAACCAGTTCTCAACATGGCCGTCGATGGAAATCCCATTGTCGTCCCAGAACGCGATCAGTTTGTTCAGCTTCCAGGTTCCGGCCAGCGCACAGGCTTCGTGCGAAATGCCTTCCATCAGACAGCCATCCCCCATGAAGGCATAGGTGTGGTGGTCAACGATGGCGTGATCGGGTTTGTTGAATTCGTTCGCCAGCAGCTTCTCGGTGAGCGCCATGCCGACCGCGTTGGTGATGCCTTGTCCAAGCGGCCCGGTCGTGGTTTCGACACCGGGCGCATAGCCGTATTCCGGGTGACCGGGCGTGCGCGAATGCAGCTGACGGAAGCCCTTGATGTCTTCAATTGACAAGTCATAACCAGTCAGATGCAACAGCGCATACAGCAGCATGGAGCCGTGGCCGTTAGAGAATACAAAGCGGTCGCGATCAGCCCACTTGGGGTTGGACGGGTTGTGACGCAGATGGTGATTCCACAGCGTTTCAGCGATTTCCGCCATGCCCATAGGGGCGCCGGGGTGGCCGGATTTGGCTTTCTCCACTGCATCCATCGCAAGCGCGCGGATGGCGTTGGCAAGATCGTTACGGGTTGGCATTTCGTTTCCTTCAGCTTGGTAGTAAAAATTAGAGCTGCAAAATTTGTGCAGCAAAAAATGGCAAGCAAACTGCTGCGCAGCAAGCCCTGAGGCAGCTTGGGCAGAATATGCAAAAACCTTGATTATCCGTCAGCAGGGCAGTTTGAGGCAAGCCGCCCGGCACAAGCGGGAAAGCGCCAGCATCACAAGCACTTAGCGTGGCTTATTCATGTTTGTGCAAAAGACTGGAGACAAAATGTTTTTTATTTCGGGAATACGTGGGCTTATGCCTTGGCGATTTTGAATCGGCTATGCCCCCGCTGCCTTCAGCCAATCCCGCCACAATTCAAACAGCGCCGGGCTGGCCGAAGCCACGACCGAACGTTCCCAGACATTCGCGGTATCGAACGAGCCGGACAGGCTGGACAGCCGCCCCCCCGCTTCTTCCAGAATCAATGCGCCTGCGGCGTAGTCCCACAGCTTTTGCCCGCCGTGGACATAAATATCAAAACGCCCAGCGGCGGTGTAGCACCAGTCCAGCGTGCTCGCGCCAAAGTTGCGTTGCGATGCGTAGGGTGGCCAGGCGGCCAGACGCCCGGCGAGTTCGCGGTCAATGCGTTTCATCTCGACCCCGGCAAGTGCGCGTTTAAGCTCGGTGGCGGGCGGGCGCAACGGCAGTGGTGTGCCGTTCAGATGGGCTCCTTTGCCGCGCTCTGCGGTAAACATCTCATCGGCAATCGGATCGTAGACCACGCCGAGCTGGCGCACGCCTTTGTACAGATACGCGACTGAAACCGCGAAATACGGCACGCCAGCGACAAAATTTGAAGTGCCGTCAATTGGATCCACGCACCACAGGCCGTCGCGTCCGGCATTCCATGCATCCTGTTGTTGAGTCTCGGTCATTTCTTCGCCCAGCACCGGCACGTCCATGATGCGCGGCAGCCACACCTCAAGCGCTGCCTGCGTTGCGGCATCAGCTTCGGTGAACAGGCTGCCGTCGGCTTTGTGGCTATGCGCCACTTTCAGGAAGCGCGGTGTCACTTCGCGCTGGGCAACTTCGCGCACTGCCTGGATGACTGCATTCAGCATGGCAAGCCTTTAGCGTTAGCGACTATGGATAGGCTGCACATTCAACGCGCCAAGGAGGGCTATTCTTTCCACTTGATCGAACAGCCCATGCTGGGAATTTGTTCCGCAGGGCCGCGCTGCGTCGTGGCGACTTCTTGCATCGCTTCATACAGATCGCGACGCACGCCATCGGGCGCGGTTTCCTTGCGCGATTCATCAAACCGTCCGCGATACTGCAACTCGAAATTGCGGTTGAAGCCGAAGAAATCCGGCGTACACACTGCGCCGTAGGCCTGGGCGACGGCTTGCGCTTCGTCGATGACATACGGAAATGGAAAGGCAAACTCATTTGCCACCCGCTTCATGTTATCGAAGGAGTCTTCCGCATAATCCCGGGGGTCATTCGACATGACGGCGATGGCATGGATGCCCCGCTGTTTCAGTTCGGCCAGATCGTGCACCAGACGCGGGCGAATGGCTTTGACATACGGGCAGTGATTGCAGATGAACATCACCAGCAGGCCGTTTGCGCCCATCGCATCGGCCAGTGTCCAGGTTTTTCCGTCCACGCCGGGCAGGGAAAAGTCCGGTGCCCGCCAGCCAAAATCGCAGACCGGGGTGGTGAGTGAAACCATGGCAAACTCCAAAATCCAAAAACAATACCGGCATAATACCAAGATGCCTACTCCGCGTTTTTTCATCGATCAAAACCTGGTGCCCGGTGCGCATCTCATCCTGCCGCCCGGCGCGGCGCGCCATGCCGTGCGTGCGCTGCGTCTGGCGGTGGGCGATACCCTGCATTTGTTTAATGGCCAGGGCGGCGAGTTTGGCGCGCGCATCAATTACGCCAGCAAGGATGAAGTTGCGGTCAGCGTGGTCGCGTTTCATGCCATCGAGTGTGAATCCAGTCTGAACGTGATGCTGGCGCAGGGAATATCCAGCGGTGAGCGGATGGATTACACCCTGCAAAAAGCGGTGGAACTCGGGGTGTCTCTGATTCAGCCCATCGCCGCCAGGCGCAGCGTGGTCAAGCTTGCAGGCGAACGGGCGGACAAGCGCATCGCGCACTGGCAGGGCGTGGTAACGAGCGCGTGCGAACAGTGCGGGCGCAATCGCGTGCCAAAGGTGATGCCGCCGTTGCCGCTTGCGGCCTGGCTGGGGCAGCGCCCGTCGGGACGCTTGCTGTTTTTATCGCCCCTTGCCGACCTGCGCTTGGCCGCGCTGCCGCGCCCCGAAGGATTACAAATATTGGTGGCGGGCCCTGAAGGCGGCTTCGAGGCGGATGAAATTGCCGCGCTGCAATCTGCGGGCGCAGTTTCGGTACGGTTCGGGCCGCGCGTGCTGCGTACCGAGACGGCGGCGCTGACCGCACTGGCCGCGATGCAGACGTTGTGGGGCGACTTCTGATTCCACGTTAAACTTGGCCATTTCCAAACTTGGCTGTCTTGATTCCGGGGATAAATACAAGGTGAAAAACACCACCGATTTCGTTGGCTGGTTCCGTGCTGCCGCGCCGTATATTCACGGTTTTCGCGGCAAAACATTTGTCATCGCGTTTGGTGGCGAACTGTTGGCGGATGCGGGCTTTGTGCAACTGGCGCATGACGTGAATCTGCTTAACAGCCTGGGGGTGCGGCTGGTGCTGGTACACGGCGTGCGCCCGCAGGTGGAAGCGCGCTTACAGGAAAACGGCACGGCGATCCGCTATGCCAACGGCTTGCGCGTCACCGACGATGCGGCGCTGGCGTGCGTCAAAGAGGCCGCTGGTACGGTGCGGGTAGAAATCGAAGCACTGCTGTCGCTCGGTCTGGCTAACACGCCGATGGCGGGCGCGGATATTCGGGTGGCTTCCGGCAATTTCGTCACCGCCAAGCCGCTGGGCGTGCGCGACGGCGTGGATTTGCTGCACACCGGCGAAGTGCGCAAAATTGATGTGACAGCGATTGGCCGGCGCCTGGATCAGGAAGAAATCGTGTTGCTCTCGCCCATCGGCTACTCGCCAACCGGCGAGATATTCAATCTCACGCTGGAGGACGTGGCCACGCAGACGGCCATTGCACTTCGTGCCGACAAGCTGATTTTTCTGATGGACACGGAAGGCGTCCCACAAGGGGATAGCGATTTTCTAAGCCCTAAAGGGCTTGAAAGATCGTCGATGCCAGGCAAGGGCAAAGCCATCCTCAATGCGCTGACCGTGGATGAGGCGCGCAAACTGCTGGGCAAAAAACTGCCTGAGGATGTGGGGTATTACCTGCCGTGCGCGGTGGCCGCCTGCGAGCAGGGGGTGGCGCGCGCGCACCTGATCAGCCGCCACCGCGACGGGGCGCTGCTATCTGAACTCTTTACCCGCGACGGCATCGGTACGCTCATCACCCCCAGTCCGCTGGAAACGCTGCGTGCGGCGACGGTGGACGACGTGGGCGGCATACTCGGCCTGATCGAACCGCTGGAGCGCGAGGGTATTCTGGTGCGGCGCTCGCGCGAATTGCTGGAAATGGAAATTGCCCGTTTTCTGGTGCTGGAGTCCGACGGCGTGATCGCGGGCTGCATTGCCAGTTACCCTTTCCCCGAAGAACGCGCGGCTGAATTGGCGTGTCTGGCCGTGGCAGCCGATTATCGCGGTCGCGGGTTTGGCGAGCGCCTGCTGGCCGCAGCCGAAGCAAATGGTAAAAAATCCGGGTTTAAGCGACTATTCGTGTTGACCACGCGTACCGAACACTGGTTTGAAGAACGTGGCTTTATCGACAGCAGCCTGGATCAATTGCCCAAAAAGAAACAGGCGCTTTATAACTACAAGCGGAAATCAAAATTTTTACAGAAAACGATTTGAGCGCAGTCAGCATGCGCCGGTTGATGCTGCATGGCCTGAAAGCGGGCCGGTTGCTGCTTGCGGGTCTGATGTTCGCATTGCCTGTTTCCATACTGCCCACTTTCACATCGCCCGCTTTCGCCGGGCAAAGCCCGCTGATTTTTGGCGTGTTCCCCAATCTCACGCCCAAAGTGCTGGTCGAGACCTATCGACCGCTGGCAGATTTTTTGCAAGACCGGCTGCACCGCCGTGTCGAAATTTATTCGGCGCTGGACTTGCGGACGTTTGCCGCCAATACGGCGCGCGGCGACTACGACCTTGTGCTGACTGCACCGCATCTGGCCTGGCTCGCGAGGCAGGATGCGGGTTACCGCCCGCTGCTGAAATATGCTGAGCCGGTGCGCGGGGTGCTGGTGGTGCGGGCGGATTCCCCTATCCAAACCCCGGCGCAATTGCGTGGCAAGCGGGTTGCCATCGCTGACCCGCTTGCTGTTGTTGTCATGGCCATGCGGGCTCAGCTTCGTGCGCAGGGGTTTGCGTCCGGTAGCGCGATTCAGATCGAGAACGCGCAGTCTCACAACAACGCGGCGATGCGCGTTTTCAGTGGAGGCATCGAAGCGGCGATTCTGGGCGCGCAGGAGTATCGCCGCCTGCCTGCCGAGGTTCAGTCGGGTCTGCGCATCCTCGCCGAAACGCCGCCTTTATCCAGCCAGATGTTTTTGTCACATCCGCGTGTGCGCGAGCAGGAGGCGTTAGCAGTCCGCCAGATGCTCCTGTCTTATGCCGCCACATCCGAAGGCAGGGTGTTCATGGAACGGGGCGGGTTCGGCGGCTTTGCCGAGCTGGACGGGCGCGAGTTGTCCGCCTTCAAACCCTATGCGCTTGAAGTCCGGGCGCAACTCAGAGCACTACGATGAAGGCCTGGCTGAAAAATCTGCCCTTGCGCCACAAGCTGACCTTTATGGCGTTGACGGTGGAAGCGTTCATGCTGCTGCTGCTGATTGCCAACGGGGTGCGCATCAACACCGCCGAACTGCAGGCGCAAACCCAACTGCGTGCGCAGCACGTCGCCCGATCGCTGGCGGCGGCGCTGGGTTCGTCGTTGTCGCGGCGCGACGACGCGGGGGCGCGCGATATTCTCGCCGCCCTGCAAGGCGAACAGCAATTTGTCATGCTGGCAGTGTGGGATCGTGCTGGGCGGCTGATCCACCAAATCGGCACGCCAGGCGGTGCATCGGATATTCAACTAACGCGCCCGGTGCTGCTGGGCGGCCAGCGTTACGGCGAGCTGTCGCTCACCCTGTCTGGCGCGCCGATCTGGGAAGCGCGCACGCGCTATCTGCAACAAAGCCTGATCATCGCCGCTGCGGCGCTGGCGCTGACCAGCATTCTGCTGTTTTGGGCGGTGGGTTGGGTGGTGCGCCGTTTTGAGGCCTTGAGCCGCGCCAGCCAAAGCATGGCGCAAGGCGATTTGTATGTGACGCTGCCGGAAGACGGGCAGGACGAAGTGGGGTTGTTGGTGGGGACGTTCAACCAGATGGCGCAGTCGGTGCGCTACAGCGTTGAACGTGCGCGCGAGAATGAGGCGCGCTTCCATGCGATTGCCGATTACACCTACGACATCGAATTATGGCTCTCGCCCGAAGGCAAGCTGCTGTGGGTCAATCCTTCGGTGCAGCGGATACTGGGCTATACCGTCGGCGAATGCATGGGGAGCATGGACTTTCCGTTTGATGTCGTTTATCCGGCAGACCGCTCTGCGGTGGAACGCCAGCTGCGCCAGGCTTTGCGCGGCACATCTGGCCAGGGTTACAGTTTTCGCGTATGCCGCAAAGACGGCGGGCATTTTTGGGCAACAGCCAATTGGCAACCGATTCACGATATCGGCGGTGCCTATCAGGGCATTCGCGCCAGCATCCACGACATCAACGACCTGAAAGCCACTGAGGCCAGTCTGCGCGAAGCGATCACCGAACTGCGCGTGGCCGAAAATCTGCAAACGCATTATCTGAAAGAGTCGGAACAGGAGCGTGCGCGCTTGATATCGCTACTGTCGGCGATGAATCTGGGCATTCTGTTTGTGGCGGCCGATGCGACCGTGATTTATCACAACGCGACCTTCAATCGCATGTGGCTGATTGACGAACGCACCAAATTGATCGGCATGCCGGTGCAGGACGTGCTGGCCATATCCGCTTCGACGCTGGCGCGCCCGGATCACTTTTCCAAACACCTGCTGTCAGTGCTGGAGGCGCGTGAAGTATCGGACAGCTTCGAAATCCAGATGACCGATGGCCGCGTCATTACCGAGCTTGATTACCCGGTGCGCGACACGGACGGCTGTTTTATCGGCCATTTGTGGGTGTACGAGGACATCACGCGCGAACGGCAAACCGCCGAACAACTGGTGTATCTGGCGGAGCGCGATGCCCTGACCGGACTGTACAACCGCCACCGCTTCCAGCACGAGCTTGCCCGCACCATGCTGGAGTGCGAGCGGCAAAAATCGCAGTGTGCGGTGATGTTTTTCGACCTCGACGAATTCAAGTCGATCAACGACACCTACGGCCACCGTGCGGGCGACGCGCTGCTGATTCGCGTGGCCGGAGAAATCAGCGCGCTGATCCGCAAAAATGAAATCCTGGCACGGCTGGGCGGCGATGAGTTTGCCGTCCTGCTGCCGACCACGCACGATGACGAAGCCGAGCAGTTGGCCGAGCGCGTGGTGCGCGCGGTGGCGCAAATTCCGTTCCAGTTTGAGAGCCAGAATCTGCGGCTGACCGCGAGTCTGGGCATCGCCTATTTCCCAAGACAGGCAGCCGATGCGGACGAGCTGGTGGCGCGCGCGGACATCGCGATGTATCAGGCGAAGCAAGCGGGCAAGAACGCCTGGCGCGTGTACCGCGCCGATCTCGACATCAGCCAGGAAATCCAGGCGCGCCTGTCGTGGAGTGAACGTATTCGAAATGCCTTTGGTCAAGGTTTGTTCCAGCTGCATTTCCAGGGGATTTACTGGGCGCAGCCGGTCGTGCTGGCGCACCTTGAAGCGCTGATCCGGATGCGCGACGAGTTCGACCTCGACAAACTGATCATGCCCGACCACTTCATTCCCGTGGCCGAGAAAAGCGGCCTGATTGTAGAGATTGATCGCTGGGTCATCCGTGAGGTATTGCAGATACTGGCGTTGAACCACAGCGTCCCCGCGATTGCGGTCAATTTATCGGGCCGTTCGGTCAGCGAACCCACCTTGCCGCAATACATCGCCGAGGAGCTGCGCCTGTCCGGCGTGAACCCGAAGCGGCTGATTGTTGAAATTACCGAGACTGCAGCGGTGGCCGACCTGCACGATGCCCAGCGCCTGATCGAAGCTTTGCGCCAACTTGGCTGCGGCGTGTGCCTGGACGACTTTGGCGTGGGCTTTGCATCTTTTGCGTATCTCAAACATCTCAAGGTCGATACGATCAAAATCGACGGCCTGTTCATTCGCGATCTGCATACGGATTCCGACAATCAGGTTTTTGTTCGTGCCATGGTCGATATCGCGCGCGGACTGGGGAAAACCGTCGTCGCCGAATACGTGGAAGACGCCAGGGCGCTCACAATTTTGCGGGGATTTGGCATCGATATGGTGCAGGGCTATCACATGGATCGCCCCACCGCCGACCATCCGGCATTGACGATGCAAGAGCCTGACGAGGAATCAACCCGCTGACGAATGTTAGAATCCACGGTTTTTCCGGTATTTCAGGACTGCTTCCGTGCTCACCGCTTCCAGTATTACGCTTCAGTTTTCCACCAAACCGCTGTTTGAAAACGTCAACGTCAAGTTTGGCGACGGCAACCGTTATGGCCTGATTGGTGCAAACGGCTGCGGCAAATCGACCTTCATGAAAATCCTTGCCGGGGAGCTGGAACCCACAGCGGGCAACATTTCGCTCGACCCCGGCGAGCGCATGACCTGGCTGCGACAGGATCAGTTTGCCTACGAAGACCAGCGCGTGCTCGACGTGGTGATGCAGGGTCATGCTGATATGTGGCGAGTGATGATCGAGAAAGACGCGATCTACATGAACCCGGA
>JAYVLR010000042.1:0-2811 GCA_043759395.1 Thiobacillaceae bacterium | reverse complement strand
TGCGTCATCGGTGCATCGTCGGTAGGCGCGCAGCAACTGCCAGCGATCCAGTGTCACCAGCCACAGGCACGCAAGCCAACCCAACAAAGTCGCATGAGGCTGAGCCTGCCACACCCCCGCAACCAGCAGCACGCTGATGGTGATGTTGGTGATCAAAGCGTGTGGCAAATTATCAAAAATAAGGCGCGTCAATCCCACATCAACACGCGCATTGTTGATGCGCTCGACGGGAGCGCTCACAGCGCCGCACCTTTGCTGTCGAAAAATCCAGGGGTCATGATTGACGGGGGTTCGCAATGGCATTATGAATAATATCGGCCATGCGCGCGGAAAGTTAAGGGCGCGGGGATAAGCCTTAACGCCAGCATCATGTGGAACACCGGACTTACGGCAATCAGGCGTGCAATGACAAGCAAGGTTTTTCAGTTCAGCGCCAGCCCGCTCACTTCGGTATCCGCAGGGATGTCCTGATGCTTTAGGGAAAACCTCGACCAGCGCCTTATAGAAACGGCCACTCAATACTTCGTTTTACCTACAAGTGCTTAATGACTGGATCAGCAGAGAACCATACGGCTCACAAGCCCAGCCGCTGCCAGATCGTCGTCGTCGGCCCGGCCTGGTTCATGGTGTAAAAGTGCAGCCCCGGCGCGCCACCGGCGAGCAGGCGGTCGCACAGGTCGGTGATGACATCCAGACCGAAGGCGCGGATCGACGGCAGGTCGTCGCCGTAGGTTTCGAGTTTTTTGCGCAGCCAGCGCGGGATTTCGGCGCCGCAGGCATCGGAAAAACGCGCGAGCTGCACATAATTACCGATGGGCATGATGCCGGGAACGATGGGGATGGCGACACCCGCCTCGCGTGCATCTTCGACAAAACCGAAGTAAGCGTCGGCATTGAAAAAATATTGCGTGATGGCCGCGTTGGCACCCGCATCAACCTTGAGTTTGAAATGCGCCAGATCGTCTTTGTAGGAACGCGACTGGGGATGCGTTTCGGGATAGGCGGCGACTTCGATCTCGAACCAGTCGCCGGTTTCGCGGCGAATGAAAGCCACCAGTTCGTTAGCGTAGTTGAATTCGCCCGCATCCATGGTGCCGGACGGCAAATCGCCGCGCAGCGCAACCAGATGACGGATGCCCTGACTTTTATATTCGTTCAGGATTTCGCGGATGTTGTCGTGGGTCGAACCGATGCAGGATAAATGCGGCGCGGCTTCTGAGCCATCGGCCTGAATTTCGCGTACGGTTTCGAGCGTGCGGTCGCGCGTGGAGCCACCCGCGCCGAACGTCACCGAAAAAAACTTCGGGTTGAGCTGGGCGAGTTGCTTGCGCGTGGCGCGCAGTTTTTCTGCGCCCTCGGCTGTTTTGGGCGGGAAGAACTCGAAGCTGAAAGTAGGTTGCGTCATAGTCTTTTCCTGCGGGTTATTTGTCTGGTACCAGCGCCGACAGCACCCAGGCGATCAGCCCGTACAACACCGCGCCGAGGATCGCGGAAAGCGCGCCCTGCACGTGGAAACCCGGCAGAAAAACGCTGGCAAGCCAGAACAGAAAACCATTCAATACCAGATAAAACAGTCCCAGGGTGAGCACTGTGATCGGCAAAGTCAGGATAGCGAGAATCGGTCGCACCAGCGTATTCAGCAAGCCCAGTCCCAAGGCTGCAATCAGCGCCGAGACAAACCCCGTTATCTGAATGGTGGGCATCAGATACGTCACTGCCAGCAGCGCCAGCGCGTTCAATACCCAGAGCAATAAAATACGCATAGTGTTTCCTTCACAAGTTAAAAACGCCAAGGCGGGCGCATTACCCGGCTTGGCGTTCGGGCTGCAAAAGCAGAATACACGGTGACTTAATAACGGTAATGATCGGCCTTGTACGGCCCGGTTTTATCCACGCCAATATAGCTTGCCTGGTAATCGGACAGTTCGGTTAATTTCGCATTAAGTTTTTGTAATTGTAGCCGCGCGACTTTTTCGTCCAGATGCTTGGGTAGCGTATATACGCCAATCGGATATTTGCCCGAATCGCGCTCCTGCCACAGTTCGATCTGCGCGATGGTCTGGTTGGCGAAGCTGGACGACATCACGTAGCTGGGATGGCCGGTGCCGCAGCCCAGGTTCACCAGCCGGCCTTTGGCCAGCATGATGATGCGCTTAGCCGGATTACCATTTTGGGCAGGGAAAATGATGTGATCGACCTGCGGTTTGATCTCCTCCCATTCATATTTTTCCACGCCCGCAACGTCGATTTCATTGTCGAAATGGCCGATGTTGCAGACGATGGCCTGGTCTTTCATTTTGGCCATGTGGTCGTGCGTGATGACGTGGAAATTGCCGGTGGCGGTGACAAAAATATCGGCCTTGTCCGCCGCGTAATCCATGGTCACCACGCGGTAGCCCTCCATCGCCGCCTGCAGCGCGCAGATCGGGTCGATTTCCGTCACCCAGACTTGCGCTGATAGCGCACGCAGCGCCTGCGCCGAGCCTTTGCCCACGTCGCCGTAGCCTGCAACGACTGCAACCTTGCCTGCGATCATCACGTCGGTCGCGCGCTTGATGCCGTCGACCAGCGACTCGCGGCAGCCGTAGAGATTATCGAACTTGGATTTGGTCACCGAATCGTTGACGTTGATCGCCGGGAACTTGAGCTCGCCGCGCGCGTGCATCTGATACAGCCGATGCACGCCGGTGGTGGTTTCCTCGGTCACGCCGCGCACCGCAGCAAGCCGCGTCGAGTACCAGCCCGGCTGCGCCGCAACGCGCGCTTTGATCGCCGCATACAGCACGCGCTCTTCTTCGCTGGTCGGATTGC
>JAYVLR010000041.1:0-4225 GCA_043759395.1 Thiobacillaceae bacterium | reverse complement strand
GCGATACGGGCACGTTACCGGCGTGCCCGGAAGGCGGGCAAGACCGCGATTCTGGACGAGTTTTGTGCGGTATGCCGCTATCACCGCAAATATGCGCTGGGCTTGCTGCGCACCCCGGACAAGCGCAGCAAGCCCAGTGGCCGCAAACCCGGCTCGGTCTCACGTTATGCCACGCCCGAGCTAGTTCTAGCCCTGCGCACCATCTGGATGGCCTCGGATCAGCTCTGCAGCAAGCGCCTCAAGGCAGCGCTGCCCTTATGGCTGCCACACTATGAAGCCAGCTTCAAACCGATGTCCGCCGAAACGCGCGCCCTGCTTGCCGCCATTTCGGCGGCCACCATCGACCGCGTGCTTAAGCCGATTCGCGCTCAGGCGGGGCGACGGGGGATGTCCGGCACCAAGCCCGGGACGCTGCTGAAGAAACACATTCCTATTCAGGCAGGCATATGGGATGTGACCCAGCCCGGCTTCATCGAGGCCGACACGGTAGCGCATACGACTCCGCATGGGCTTTATCCCATAGCGGATCGGAGTCCTTTAGGGCATTGCGGCGACAGCCTGGCGGGGGATTTCGTGTGGAGCCTGACCATGACCGATCTGTGTACCGGCTGGACAGAATGCCGGGCCACCTGGAACAAGGGTTCAACGGGGGTGATGACACAAATCCAGGCGATCCAGAAAGCCTTACCTTTCCCGGTCTTGGGGTTCGATTGCGACAACGGCAGCGAATTCCTCAACTGGCATTTACTGCGCTATTTCCAGAACCAGAGGCAGCCCATTAAATTCACGCGCTCACGGCCTTATCACTCGAACGACAACGCCCATGTCGAGCAAAAGAACTGGTCATGTGTGCGGCAGTTGTTCGGCTATGAGCGACTGGCTGACGTCAAGATGGTCACGCTGATGAACGACATCTATGCCAACGAATTCAGCCTGCTCACCAACTTCTTCCATCCTACGCTGAAGCTTGCTTCCAAGGTGCGCGAAGGCAGCAAATGGGTCAGAAAGCACGGCAAACCTGTCACCCCCGCACAGCGTCTGATCGATCACCCCGACATACCGCAAGACCTCAAGGAGAAGCTGACCACACAAACAAAAACCCTGAATCCCTTCCTGATCCAGAAGGAAATGCAACGTAAACTGAAGGCTGTCTTCAATCTGCTTCGGTAACTACCGAACTTGAGGCAACGTATCAACCCTTCGGTAAGGTTTTATCTTGAGGCAATGCGACGCCAAGCAGCGCGGTTACGTTGTACCCCGAACGGAAACGTTCCATAAGCATGCGCATTGAGCTAAACCTTAACCCGTCCGAACTTCCGCTTCGAAAGCGCTAATTCGACATCTTTGTAAGCGGAGATTGATGAGTGTCGGTTATGGTTGGTCATGACTAACCGCTTCGGCCGATATTATTGGTTGCCTTCATACTGAAGGCTGCGCCTACCCTTGGATATTCGGCATTTACGACTGATCACCCGGTGCCAAAGTCCGCGCCACAACCCAGGTTTCAACTTCAAGCGCCCCCGCTTTTTTGAGCGTCTTTGCCAACTCGTCCAGGCTGGTGCCGGTGGTCATCACGTCGTCGATCAGGGCGATGCGTTTTCCTGCCACAGCACCATTGCATTCAAATGCGCCGCGCACGTTGCGCCGCCGCTGGTCGTAGGCCAGCGCAACCTGCGGCGGGGTGTCGCGCACGCGTTTGCAGCAATCAAAATCGAGTTTCAGGTTCAGCGAGGCGGCGACAACGCGCCCGATTTCGGTGGCGTGGTTGAAGCCGCGTTGCCGGATGCGTGCGGGGTGCAGTGGCATGGGGATGAGCAGGTCGGGGCGCGGGCAGTTCGCGACGGCTTCCGCCAGGTGTTGGCCGAGGACTTGTGCGATGGCGAGACGGCTGCGGTATTTCAGCGCGGGGATGAGCTGGTTGACGGGAAAGCGGTAGCTGAAAGCGGCGATGCTGTGGTCAAAGGCGGGTGGGTGCTTGAGGCAGGTGCCGCAGGTTTGGCCGTCCGGCGTGGGGATGGCGCATTGCGGACACTGCGGCATGGCGTGGTGCGGGAGTTCGCGGCGGCAACTGCTGCACAGCCGTTCAGCGCCCGATGCGGCGCCGCATAGCAGGCAGGTGTGGGGCATACGACTCCACAGGCGCTTCAGCGCGTAGTGGATCGGAGTCCCCTTGTGGGGAAACAGGCGCTTAATAAATGGGCTGATGTTCAAGCTGGTGATGACCCGTATTTGACAGGCGATGCGCCCGCCCACGACAATGCGTGCATGAAAGCCAAACGTATTATCACTGCGAGTTCATCGCGCTTTGCCGCGCAGATATTCAACATTATCACCATTGTTGTTTTGTCGATTTCCCTGACTGCCTTGTTGTTGGGGAAGTTGCTGGCCAGCCAGAAGATTGTTTTTTTGCCGTTTGTGCTGTCATTGCCGCCGGTGATGATCTGGCTGGCGGGATCAATTTTCGTCTATGCCAGCATTGCGCACCATCCCAATCCACGCACAGTGCATTTCAATAAATGGGCAGGGTATCGGTTTTATGGCGTGATGGGCAGCATGGTGGTAATTGGCCCGGCAATTTACGACGTACTGGACGGCTGGCGCGGCTTGATGCTGGTGCTGGGGTTGGCGGTTGCCATTATCGTGCCGTGGGCGCTGATGGATATTTTGAAGGCGGCGCGTGAGCCGTGGCAGGACATGACTATCGAGGTGGCACTAAATGAATGATATGACCCAACCCGTGGCGCGTTTTTCCGTAGCCGAAATCGAGGCGCTGTTTGCGCTGCCGTTTGCTGATTTGATGTACCGGGCGCAAAGCGTGCATCGCGCGCATTTCGATCCGAATGCGGTGCAGTTATCGACCCTGTTGTCGATCAAAACCGGCGGCTGTTCCGAAGACTGCGGCTATTGTCCGCAAGCCGCGCGCTACGACACGGGTGTCGAAAACAAGGGGCTGATGAATCTGGACGATGTGCTGGCCGCCGCGCGTGCTGCCAAAAAAGCGGGCGCATCGCGTTTTTGCATGGGCGCCGCCTGGCGCGGACCGAAACAGCGCGATCTTGAACCGGTGCTGGAGATGGTGCGCTCAGTGCGTGCGCTGGGACTGGAAACCTGCGCCACGCTGGGGATGCTGAAAGACGGCCAGGCCGAGCAGCTCAAGGCGGCGGGTCTGGATTATTACAACCACAACCTCGACACGTCGCCCGAGTTTTATGGCGACATCATCACCACGCGCGAGTATCAGGATCGCCTCGACACGCTGGATCGGGTGCGCGCCGCCGACCTGCATGTGTGCTGCGGCGGCATCGTTGGCTTGGGTGAGTCGCGCACGCAACGCGCCGGGCTGATAGCACAATTGGCCGCGCTCAATCCGCAACCCGAATCGGTGCCGATTAACATGCTGGTTCAGGTCGAGGGCACGCCGCTTGACGGCACCGATGCGCTTGACCCGCTTGAATTTGTGCGCACTATTGCCGTCGCGCGGATTGCGCTGTCAAAAAGTTTCGTGCGCCTGTCCGCCGGGCGGCAGCAGATGAGCGAGGCGGTACAGGCACTGTGTTTTCTGGCGGGTGCGAACTCGATTTTCTACGGCGAAAAACTCCTGACGACCGGTAACCCGGATGTGGAAAAAGACCGCGCGCTGCTGGATAAGCTGGGCATCTCGCCGCTGGTATCGTGAATCAGAAATAGCGGAACAGGATAAAACGGATGGATTTTTTCACAGGGCAAGGCGCGAGGAGGCGACATGGTTCGGGCTATGGCAACGACGAGCAACGCCGCCATGAGGAAAAAGACACCGTTTTATGTTTCGCTATTTCTGATTCACGATACTTGATATGACGCATGACGCGCTGACCCGGTTGCAGGATGGGTTGGCGGCGCTGCGACGCGACGATCTGGAGCGCCGTCGCGGCCTGCTGGAATCGCCGCAAGGCGTTCGCATCCGACTGGATGGCCGTGACTGGCTTTCGTTTTGCAGTAATGATTATCTGGGGCTGGCGGCTTCGCCTGAACTGATTGCAGCAGGCCACGCTGCGCTGGATGCCTGCGGCGTGGGTGGCGGCGCATCGCATCTGATTACGGGGCACCACACTGCACATCACGCGTTCGAGGTGGCGTTTGCCCGCTTCGTCGGCAAGCCTGCCGCACTGCTTTTTTCTTCTGGTTACATGGCGAACCTGGGCGTGTTGACTGCCTTGCTCGGGCGACACGGCGAAGTGTTTGCGGA
>JAYVLR010000040.1:0-4339 GCA_043759395.1 Thiobacillaceae bacterium | reverse complement strand
ACGATGACGCTGGTGCCGGTGAACGTAGGCTAGTATTTGTTAACTCAAGGCTTGTTGTTGATCCGGCCATTAAACAGTTTTCAGATTGAGTGGTGGTTCGTCCGCTACGGTAGTGCTGCCAGATTTCCGTGTGGCCGGATCAATAAGCAATTTAAACAGGCGCTTATTGCGACGGTTCCCCACCGTCAATCGAAGGCGGGGTGGCCGTCTCAATAAGTCAAGGCAGGCGGCGAGTGCTCGCGGCAAATCTGCCGCACTTCGGGGCTGCTGAGTTTTTCCTGAACCAGTCCGCAAAAATAGCTGCGCGGACCGAGACGCTGGTTGTGGCGGCAGGTCGCGCAGATGCCAAAGCTGCGTTTGGCGGCACGGGTTTGCAGGCCGACCAGCACTTGTCTGAGCACCTGCATGGCGGAGCTGACGCGCGCCGGGCTGGCGGGCTGAAGCGCTTCGCGCCAGGTCGCGGCCAGGTTGAGTTCCTTGAGAACGAGATGGCCACGCTCGGTCAACACCAACCGCACCACCCGCCCGTCGCGTTGATCGGTCTGGCGCGTGACCAGCCGTTTACGCGCCAGCACCAGGATGCTTTGCGACACGGTGCCTTTGGTCAGGCCAAGGTAATCGGTGGTGGCTTGAGGGGTATTGCTGAGCCGATTGGCTTGATCCAGATACATCAGCACTTGCAGGTGAATGGTTTGCAGGCCATGCGCCAACCCGGCCTGGCGCAAACTGGCGCGCGTCAGCGACCCCAGCCGCTCAATCAGATCAAACAGTACCGGCGCCTGGCTTTTCAAGCTTGAGCCTCAGAACGCAGCCACGCCGCCACCCTGCGCGGCAATCAGGGCGACGAGTTTGGCGTAGAGGTCTTCGCCGCTTTTGGTATCGACCCAGGCCGCGCCCTGCGGTTTGAAGTGGAAGCCGCCCGAGCGCGCGGCGACCCAGATTTCACGCGCCACGCCGTGGCGGTTGATGATGATTTTGCTGCCGTCGTCAAACTCGATTTCAAGAATGCCGTCGGCGGGCGTTTCAAAGTCTAGGTCGGCGGCCTCGACGCCCTGCTCGATGCGGCTTAGCGCTGCGTCGACTGATTGGTTGAATTCCGCTTCGTCCATCATTTATCCCATGTATTAAGCCGTGCTAACATCCGGCGCATGAATGTGCGCACCCTTTTGATCGTGTCATTGCTGACTTCGTGCCTGCTGACAGCTTGCGGCTCCAAGGGGTCATTGTACCTTCCGGGGCAGAGTCCTAATCCCAAAGCGCTAGTCAATAACCCGGGGCAAGTCCCCGAACCAACGACAGCAGTTAATCTCCCGGGGAAAGTCCCCGACTCTCAACGGACAATCCCGTGAACCACTTGAACCGCATCAATGGCCAGCTCCATATCGAGGGCGTGGCACTGGCCGAACTCGCCACCCGGTTTGGCACGCCCCTTTATGTTTATTCGCGCGCGGCGCTGGAAGAAGCCTTTCAGTCCTACGCCCAGGCATTCGCGGGCACGCCGCATCTGGTTTGCTATGCCGTCAAAGCCAATTCCAGTCTGGCGATTCTGAATCTGTTCGCGCGGCTGGGCAGCGGCTTCGATATTGTGTCCGGCGGCGAGCTGACGCGCGTATTGGCCGCAGGCGGTGATGCGGGCAAAGTCGTGTTTTCGGGCGTGGGCAAAACCGCAGCCGAAATGCGCCAGGCGTTGGAGGCGGGCATTCTGTGCTTTAACGTGGAATCAGAAAGCGAGCTGCATCGGCTGAATAGCGTGGCGGGCGAGCTGGGCAAGCTTGCGCCAGTCTCGTTCCGCGTCAATCCCGATGTCGATCCGAAGACCCATCCGTATATCTCGACCGGACTCAAGGAGAACAAATTCGGCGTAGCGATCACCGATGCGCCGCGTCTGTATCGTCTTGCTGCCGGTTTGCCTCACCTGAATGTGGTCGGCGTGGATTGCCACATTGGTTCGCAACTGATCGACTTGTCCCCGCTGGCCGATGCGGCCGACCGTGTGTTCGCGCTGGTTGATGGCCTGGCCCGTGACGGTATCCGTCTGCACCACATCGATCTCGGCGGCGGCATCGGCATTCGTTATCAGGACGAAGCCGTGCCTGACCTCGCAGCCTATGGCCGCCTGCTGGCTGAACGTTTTGCCGGCCGCAGCGAAAAATTGCTGCTGGAACCAGGGCGCTCACTGGTCGGCAACGCAGGCGTGCTGCTGACGAAAGTGGAATATCTCAAGCACGGCACCGACAAAAACTTTGCGATTGTCGATGCCGCGATGAACGATTTGATGCGCCCGGCCTTATATGAGGCTTATCACGAAATTACGGCAGTCGCCGCGCGAACTGGAGCGGCAGAGCGTTACGATGTTGTCGGTCCGATCTGCGAGACTGGCGATTTCATTGGCTTTGCGCGCGATCTTGCGATTGCCGAGGGGGACTGCCTGGCGCTGTTGTCGGCTGGCGCATACGGCATGAGCATGGCTTCAAACTACAATTCACGGCTACGTGCAGCGGAAGTGATGATAGACAAGAATGAAATCCACCTCATCCATGAGCGCGAGTCCATGGCGACGCTGATGGCTGGAGAGCGGCTTATTCCCTTGCGATAAGCAATCTTACCGGAGAAACAAAAAGTCGTTTTTTTGTATCGATACGATACATTTTGTTTGACCGCCACATTTTTTTGAAAAATAATTTCGGAAAGTCCCCGTAGATATTGAACACTAAAAAAAAGCAACTAGAATGAGACTCACCAAGCGGAGCCTCGGTATCGCCCGTGTCATGCGGGTTTCGGGTGTTGTCGGTTTTTTTGACTGTGGCCTAAATTGATACCACGCTTTGGAAGTGCACTCAGACTGCACGTTTTGTAGACGTAGTAATCGTAGCGAATGTGTTTAACTTCTAAGGAGTGATGTATGGCAACAGCAAAGAAAGCCCCCGCAAAAAAAGCGGCCCCGGCTAAAAAACCCGTAGCAAAAAAAGCCGCGCCAGCCAAAAAGCCCGCTGCTAAAAAGCCCGTAGCAAAAAAAGCCGCGCCAGCCAAAAAGCCCGCTGCTAAAAAGCCCGTAGCCAAAAAAGCTGCCGCCAAAAAGCCTGTAGCTAAAAAAGCCGCACCAGCCAAAAAGCCCGTAGCCAAAAAAGCTGCCGCCAAAAAGCCTGTAGCTAAAAAAGCCGCACCAGCTAAAAAGCCCATGGCCAGACCTGTGGCAAAAAAAGCGGCTCCGGCCAAAAAGCTTGCTCCTAAAAAAGCGGCTCCGTCGAAGCCCGCACCGGCAGCAACACCTTCTGCCATGCCGTCGCTGTCGGTCATCAAGCCTTTCGGGCTATAACAGATCGGGCTTCGCCCAATCTGAAACGGGAGCCTCGGCTCCCGTTTTTTTATGGTTTGGCCTGAGCCTTGGCACCAAGGGATCCGTAGGTTTATTGACGCGCTAGTACTGAGCGATTGCGCAAGCCGGAAGCGATTGTCGGCAAGCGCAATGAGAGCAGCACCAGTAGTGCCACTCCGTAAATCAGCGGTTGAGTCAGATCTTTTTTGACCAGCCACAGGTAATGCAGCACGCCTAACAGTCCGATCAAATAGATCAGGCGGTGCAGTTGCTGCCAACGGCGCCCGAGACGGCGCATCATGGTATTCGTCGAAGTCACAGCCAGCGGCCATAGCAACAGAAAAGCCGCGAATCCTATCGTGATAAAGGGACGTTTGATGATGTCCTTGGTGATGCTCGCCGGGTCGAAGAACTGGTCGAGCCATATATAGGTAGTGAAATGCAGGCTGGCGTAAAAGAAGGCGAACAGCCCCAACATTCGGCGGTAGCGCAGCAAGCTGTTCCAGCCGCTCAGGCGGCGCAATGGCGTGACGGCCAGCGTAAGCAGAAGCGCAACCAGCGTCCAGGTGCCGGTCGAACGGGTAATAAACTCAATCGGATTGGCGCCTAAGCCATTTGAAGTCGCCAGCCAGATCAACCGCGCGAGTGGAGCGAGGCAAACCAGAAAGAGCAGGGTTTTGTAATTGCGCTTCATCTTCGCACTCAGAAGAACTTCTTCAAGTCCATGCCATGGTACATCTGCGCCACCTGCGCGCTATAGCCGTTGAACATCAGCGTCTCGCGTTTCCTTAATTCGCCGATGCGACGTTCGCGAGCCTGGCTCCAGCGCGGGTGATCGACTTCCGGATTCACGTTGGAATAAAAACCGTATTCCCCGGGAGTGGCCTTCATCCATGCGGTGAGCGGCTGCTTTTCAACAAAGCGGATTTTGACGATGGATTTAGCGCTTTTGAAGCCGTACTTCCATGGCACGACCAGGCGTATCGGTGCGCCGTTCTGATTCGGCAGCACTTCGCCGTACAG
>JAYVLR010000039.1:0-8810 GCA_043759395.1 Thiobacillaceae bacterium | reverse complement strand
AAGAGCGCGCAGCCATCATGAGCGATACGCCACACTTTGAACCCGGGCGCGGCAATCTGTCGCGCTGGGCGATCGAACATCCGGCACTGATGCGCTTCTTTATCGTGCTGATCCTGCTGGTCGGCGCGCGCTCCTATCTTCAGTTGGGACAGGCCGAAGACCCGCCGTTCACGTTCAAGACCATGCTGATTCAGGCGACCTGGCCCGGTGCGACGGCGCAGGAAGTGTCGGAGCAGCTGACCGAGCGTATCGAGAAAAAACTCCAGACCATGCCCGAGCTCGATTTTGTGCAGAGCTACGTCAAGCCGGGTGAAACAGCGCTGTATGTCAACCTGAAGGAAAGCATACGCGGCGGCGCGGTGGCCGATGCCTGGTATCAGGTTCGCAAACGTATCGGCGACTTGAAACCGCAGTTGCCCGGCGGCGTGCAGGGACCGTTTTTCAACGACGAATTTGGCGATACGTTTGGTTCAATCTATGCGTTCACCGGCGACGGCTTCAGTCGCGCCGAGTTGCGCCGCGCGGCCGAAGATGCACAGCGCGAAGTGCGGCGCTTGTCTAACGTCGGCAAGGTAGAGCTGTTTGGCATCGTTCCGGAAAAAATCTATATCGAGGTGCCGGGCCAGAAGCTCGCCACGCTGAACCTCACGCCGCAGCAGATATTGCAGGCGGTGCAGGATCAGAACGGCGTGGTCGCCAATGGCCGGGTGGAAAACAACGTGCTGTCGATTCCGCTGCGCGTATCGGGGCCGTATTCTGATGTGGCGCGCCTGCGCGAAACCATCATTCGGGTGGGAACGCGCAGTCTGCGTCTGGGCGATATTGCCGAAGTGGCGCGGCGTTATGAAGACCCGCCCGCTATGGAAATCCGCTCGCAGAGCGAACCTGCGGTCTTGCTCGGGGTGTCGCTGGCAAGCGGCGGTGATGTCGTGATCATGGGGCGCGCGGTGGCTGCGGCCATGGATGCGCTGCAAAAAACGCTGCCGGTGGGGATGGAAATCCGGCAGATTCACGACCAGCCCAGCATCGTCAGCCGCGCGGTCAAGCTCTTCATGCAGAGCTTTCTGGAGGCCGTCACCATCGTGTTGGCGATTACTTTTCTGGCGCTGAAATGGCGCGCCGGACTGGTGGTTGCGCTCTCGATTCCGGTGGTGCTGGCGATCACCTTCACCGCGATGTGGCTGCTCAATATCGATCTGCACCGCATCTCCACCGGTGCGCTGATTATCTCGCTCGGCTTGCTGGTCGATGACGCCATCATCGCCGTCGAAATGATGGTGCATAAGCTGGATGCCGGGTGGGGGCGATTCGAGGCCGCCACTTACGCGTTCCAGTCCACCGCGTTTCCCATGCTCACCGGCACGCTGCTCACCGCAGCTGCGTTTCTGCCCATCGCGCTGGCCAAGTCCGCCGTCGGCGAATACACCTTCGCGATTTTTGCGGTGACGACGATTGCGCTGCTGTCATCCTGGCTGGTGGCAGTGGTGGTCACGCCCTATTTCGGCCATCTCTTGCTACGCCCCTTGCATCAGGCGGTGGATGAAGATGCCACCTATCACACGCCGTTTTACCGGCGCTTTCGCGCTGCGGTGACCTGGTGCGTGACCAAGCGCCGCCGGGTGATTGTGCTGACGGTGGTCGCGATGGCCGTTGGCCTGGCCGCGATGCAACGGGTCGAAAAACAGTTTTTCCCGCAGTCTGACCGGCTGGAAATTCTGGTGGAAATGTGGCTGCCGGAAGGGGCTTCGGTCGATGCGACGCGTGCCGAAGCGATCAAACTCGAAACCCTGTTGCGGCAGGATAAAGATGTCGTGCACGTGCTCAACTACATCGGTCAGGGCGCGCCGCGTTTTGTGCTGGGCCTGGATCAGCGGCTGAACAACCGCAACTTCGCGCAGCTGGTTGTGATCGCCCAGGACGTACCGGCGCGCGAGCGCGAAATCGACCGTATTCGTCAACTGTTCGAGACGGATTTTCCCAGCGTGCGCGGGCGCGCGGTGCGCTTTGAGTATGGCCCGCCCGCTGGTTATCCGGTGCAGTATCGTCTGAGCGGTGCGGACATTCCGCAGCTGAAAGCCGAGGCCGAAAAGCTGCGCAGAATCGTGGTAGTGCATCCGCAAGTGACGGCAGTCAACCTGGACTGGAACGAACAGTCGCTAGCGGTCAAGGCGGTGCTCGATCAGGACAAGATCAAGGCGCTGGGACTGAGTTCGGATGCGGTCGGGCGGCTGGTGGCGTTACAGTTATCGGGTGCGACTGTCACCCAGTTCCGCGAGAACGATCTGTTGATTGACGTGGTGTTGCGCACGCCGCGCAGTGAGCACCGTGATGTTGATGCGCTGAAGTCGATGCCTATCGGCAACTTCAACGGCCAGAGCGTGACGCTGGGACAAATCGCCAGCTTCAAGCCGGTGTTCGAAGACGGCGTGATCTGGCGGCGCGACCGGCTGCCGACGATTGTGGTGCGCGGCGATCCGGTGGGCAAAACCCAGCCCGCCACCATCATCAACGACATTGCACCGCAGGTGGCGCAATTCAAGGCGCAGTTGCCGCCCGGCTTCCGACTGGACGTGGGCGGGCCGGTGGAAAGCAGCGCCCGCGCCAATGCCGCAATCAGCGCGTCCTGGCCGTTGATACTCATCACCAGCTTTACGCTGCTGATGTTGCAACTCGGCAGCTTCTCGCGTTCGCTGCTGGTGGTGTTGACTGCGCCGTTGGGCGTGATCGGCGTGGCGATTGCGCTGCTGGTGACGGGGCAGCCGATGGGCTTTGTCGCGCTCCTCGGCATCATCTCGCTGGCCGGCATGATTATGCGCAATTCGGTGATCCTGATCGATCAAATCCAGCAGGATGTCGCACGCGGCCTGTCGCAATGGGATGCGATCATCGAATCGACCGTGCGCCGGATGCGCCCGATCAGCCTCACGGCGGCCGCCGCCGTGCTGGCGATGATCCCGCTGTCGCGCTCGATTTTCTGGGGGCCGATGGCGGTGTCGGTGATGGGCGGGCTGATTGGCGCGACCCTGCTGACGCTGTTCTTCCTGCCTGCGTTGTATGCGGCCTGGTTCCGGGTCAAACCTGACTGATTTTTATCCGCGAATACCCTGAAGGGTATTCGCGGATAAAACGCTTCTGAAGCTTCAGTCTTTCTTTTTGGCGCGCGGGTGAGTCTGGTCGTAGACACGGGCTAAATGGTGCCAGTCGAGATGGGTATAAACCTGAGTGGTGCTGATGCTGGCGTGGCCGAGCATTTCTTGCACTGCGCGCAGGTCGCCTGAAGATTGCAGTACATGGCTGGCGAAGGCATGGCGCAGCATGTGCGGATGAACATGCTGGTTGAGCCCCGCCAGCCGTGCCCAGCGCGCCAGGCGAAGTTCCACGTTGCGCTGCCCCAGGCGCTTGCCGGATTGGCCGGTGAACAACGCGGCCTCGTCAGCCGGTGCGGCGCGGACTTGCAGCCAGGCCTGAATGGCTGCGCGTGCTTGCCCGCCCACCGGAACGATCCGGGTTTTGCTGCCCTTGCCGGTGACGCTGACTTCGCCGCTCGTCAGATTGAGATCGAGGAGGTTGATGCCGACCAGTTCGGACAGCCGCAAACCCGAAGAATAAAACAGCTCGAACATTGCCCGGTCGCGGATGTCCAGCGCAGAGTCGGCGGGTTTTTCCAGCAACTGCACGCAGGTATCGGGTGACAGGGTTTTGGGCAGCAGCTTGGCCGCCTTGGGTGGACGCAGCCCGGTGCAGGGGTTGCGGGTGTAGCCCAGGCGGCGGCAGGCAAAATGATAAAACCCGCGCCAGCCGGAAAGGTGGCGCGCGAGACTGGCCGGAGACAAACCCTGGCTGCGCAGGCGCGTGATGCAACTGCGGATGTCGGATACGCCCAGTTCAGCCAGGGTTTGTCCTGTGGCGCAGGCTTGCAGTTGTTGCAGATCGCGGCGGTAATTTTTAACGGTGTGCGGCGACAAGCGCCGCTCGGCAGCGAGATGCTGGAGATAGGTGCTGACTGGATCGAACGCAGCAGGATCGGACACAGCCAGGTCACTCATGTCTGTATGGTCGAAAGCTGCCCATCACACCTGCATGCGGTGCAAGGCGGCGGCCAGAATTTGCCCGAGGCGCGTCAGGTACAGCGTACCCATGCTGGCATAGAAGCGGTTGGGTTCTTCCGATGCCAATACCAGCAGGCCGGTGTTGCCCTCGTGACTTAAAGGGATCGAGGCAAACGAGCGCAGATGCGGCGAGATCTCCCCAAACCATTCGCTGGCCTCGGGCACGGCCAGCGCGCCGCACACCGGGAAACTCATCGCAGCCACCGCATCCAGCACGGACGGTTGAACCGTTTGCGTGATCGCCAGTTCATCGGCGGGCAGATTCCACACGCGCAGCGCGTAGTGCGGCACCGCAAAGCCGTCGCGCAAATGCAGGTTGAGCGCAGCGACGACGGCTTCCGGATTGTGGGCGGCAAGCAGCGCCAGCGTCAGCGCGTGCAACTTTTCCGAAATGCCGTCGTTTTCCTCGCCGAACTGGATCAGTTCGGCCAGTTTGTTTTCCAGTAGCCGCACCTTGTCGCGCATCGAAATCAGCTGGCGTTCGCTCATCGACACCGCGTGGGTGCCGTGCGGATGCGGTACGTGAATGTCCGCCAGCAGCGCCGGGAAATCATTGAAAAAATTGGGATGCCGGGTCAGGTAATCGGCGACGAATTCGGGCTTTATATTGGGCGTATCCATATTGGGTGTATCCATCGTGGTGTTCGTCACAGTTCAATTTCTCCATCAAATACCGTGGTGGCGGAGCCGCTCATCAGCACCGCTTGATCCTGACCCGGCCATTCAATCAGCAGATCGCCGCCCCGGGTGTGTACCGTCACGGGCGATTCCAGCCAGCCGTTGCGGATGCCCGCGACGACGGCAGCACACGCGCCGCTGCCGCACGCGAGGGTTTCGCCCGAGCCGCGTTCAAACACGCGTAGGCGAATGTCGTGCGGATTGACGATCTGCATGAAACCGGTGTTGACGCGTTCGGGAAAGCGCGGATGCGATTCAATTGCCGCGCCGAGGATGGCAACCGGTGCGGTGTCCAGATCGTTGACGCGCAGCACCGCGTGCGGATTGCCGATCGACAGCGCGCTGACCTGGATCAGATGTTCGCCGACTTGCAGCGGGTAAATCAGCGCGGCGTGCTCGGCGGTAAAGGGAATCTGCGCCGGCACAAAATTTGGCACGCCCATATTGACGATCACCTCGCCGTTATCGAGCAGGCGCGGTTCGATGATGCCCGCGCGCGTTTCGACGCGAAGCGCGGTTTTATCGCTGAGCCCGTGCTCATGCACAAAGCGCACAAAACAGCGCGCACCATTGCCGCACTGGCTGACTTCGCCGCCGTCGGCATTAAAAATCCGGTAGCGGAAATCGGCATCGGCACGGGTTGGTTTTTCGACCAGCAAAATCTGGTCGCAACCGATACCAAAATGGCGATTCGCAATCTGCCGCAATTGTGCTGGCGTGAGATTGACCGCCTGATGGACGGCATCAAAGACGACGAAGTCATTGCCCAGCCCGTGCATTTTGGTGAAGCGTAATTTCATTTCAGGCCGTCAAAAGTGCTACGTAATCCTTGTAAATACAGCGATCCATCACTACCGTCATCCCGGCTGCGCGCGCTTGTTCAGCTGCTGCGTCAGCCACGATGCCTTCTTGTATCCATATTGCCGGGCAGTGTAACGCGAGGCAGGCATCGACGATAGCTGGGACATGCTCCGCCGCGCGAAACACGTTGACCAGATCGACCGGGAAAGGAATATCGGCCAGCGTCGGATACGCGGTTTCGCCCAGCACGCTCGCCACCGCAGGGCGCACCGGGATGATACGAAAACCAAAGCACTGCATGGCTTTTGCCACCCGATAGCTGGGGCGATTCGCCTGCGGCGACAGGCCGACGATGGCGATGGTTTTAATCTGTTGCAGCAAGTGCTTGCGCGTTGTATCGTCCGGGTTGGTGAAGCTCATAGCGGCATGTCCATCACATAATCGTCCATCACAAATCCGCCGCCAATATCAAACACCCGCGCCGTCTGTGTAGTGAACCCGTATTTTTGATACGCCGCAATGGCGAGTGTGTTGCCCCGGTTGACTTGCAGCCACAGCCGCGTGGCCGCGCGATTGTGCGCAAAGCGTTTAATTTCATCCAGCAGGGCGCTGCCGATCCCGCGCTGCTGATGACTCGGGGCGATATAAAGCTTGTCGAGCTTGACGGCTGACGCATCGATACAGGCGTGCGCAAAGCCGACCATCTCCGCATCCCACACAGCCAGCCGCCAGGCGTGGCCGGGGTCGTCAAGCTGGTCGCGGATGCGTGCAGCCGCATAGCGATCCGCCAGCATGAAGTCGATCTGCGCCTGCGAGATCAGCGCGGGGTAGGTTGCCTGCCAGGCCATCCGCGCCAATGCGCACACGCATTCAATATCGCGTTCAACTGGAGGGTGTATCGATAGCATTACGGATACAGGCTGGCTTCGCCTTCGGGCCGGGTTTTGAAGCGGCGATGCAGCCACAGATATTGCCCGGGCATTTCGCGCACGCGGTCTTCGATCCAGCGATTCATGCGCGCGACATCGGCATTCAGATCGTCGCCAGGAAAGTTCTCCCACGCCGGATAGCAGCGCGCGACGTAGCCTTGCCCGCCGGGCAGCTGGCGCGTGACGACGGGAACAATTTGTGCGCCGGTGAGTTTGGCGATGCGCGGCAAGGCCGACACGGTTGCGGCCGGAATGCCGAAGAAAGGGACAAACACGGCATCGCGGCGCCCATAGTCCTGGTCGGGCAGGTAATAAAAAGGCAGGCCACGTTTGAGTTCGCGCAGAACGGGTTTGACGCCGTCGTGACGCGAAAACATCGGCGAGGCGGAAAAGCGGGTGCGTCCGTGCAGCATCAGTTTGCCCATGACGGGGTTGCGGGCGCGGGAGTAGATCGACACCAGCGGCGCGTCCATGGTGAGGCGAATGCCGCCCATATCGAGGCCGACAAAATGCGGCGCCAGCCAGATCACCGGGCGCACGCCGTCGCCGTGGGCGAGTTCGGGGGACTCGATTGTTACCAGCCGCCGCACGCGTGCGGCGCTGCCCCACCACAGAATGGAATGCTCCAGGGCCGCGCGCGACGATGTGCAAAAAGTTTGCGTCAGCCAGTCGCGGCGGGTCGCGGCGGACACGTCGGGGAAGCACAGTTTGAGGTTGGTCTCGGCAATGCGCCGTCGCTTGCCGGGGATGGACGCGGCGAGCCGCCCCAATGCCGTACCGATCAAGGCCAGGAGTGGCAACGGCAGCCAGTGCAGCAGCCACAGCAGCGTCACACCGAGGCGGGCGGGAAGGTGTTTCATGTGGGCGGTGGTGGCGGCGCGCCGTCAGTTTCATGCGGCGGCAGCGGTGCGCCGCCGGGGCGTTTGTGGCGGTTGTAGCTCCACAGGTATTGCGCCGGAAAGCGGCGCACCATGGCTTCTACGCCGTGATTGATGAGGACGGCGGCAGCGGTTTTGTCTTCCGGAAAGCCTTGATCCACGGGGGTAACATGCAGCACATAGCCGCGCCCCCAGCTCAGTCGCTCGGCGGCAACGAAGAACGCGGCGGCGTTGGTTTTGCGTTGCAGGCTGGCGACCAGCGTGGGGGTGTAGGCCGGCCGGCCAAAAAACGGCGCCCACACGCCGTCGCCCGCCGAGGCGACCTGATCCGGCAGGATGCCGATGCCTTCGCCGCGCTTCAATGCGGCGAGCAGGGCGCGCACGCCGGACAGATCGGTGGGCACTAGTCGGGCTTGCCCGCGTTGCCGCCCGGCCAGCATGATCGCTTCCAGTTGAGCCTTGCGCGGCGGTTTGTACATCGCGGTAAACGGCTGCTGCGCGGCGTAATGCAGGTTAATCATTTCGAAGCAGCCGATATGCGGCGCAATCACGATGACCCCGCGCCCGACGGCACGCGCAGCGTCGATATGCTCCCAGCCGTCGGTGCCTTTGACCAGCTTCAGCACGTCGGCATAAGGCCGCATCCACACCGGCGCGAGTTCGATCACGGCTTTGCCGGATTCGCCGATGACGCGGCGCAGCAAGCGGCGGTTTTCTGCTGGCGAGCGGGCAATCCTGCTGTCGGCCACATTCTGGCGCAGGCGCGCCGAGTGGCGACCCGGTGCAAGATAGATCAGCCAGCCCAAGCCGATGCCGAGTCCATGCAGGATGGGCAGCGGGAGCAGAGCCAGAATTCTGAGTAATACAGTCACGGAAGAAGGAGGGTTGACGTTTAAGCGATGAGCTTGCAAAATGACGCAGTGGTGCCGCCGGGTTAATGCAGACAACTTGCGGGCGGAATATAAATCCAGCTAAAGCGTCGCCGCTCGTTAAGTCCCCTGAGCTGGTGCGCTACTCAACACAGGGGCAAGGAGCGCATCATGCAAAAAGATTTTATTTTCACATCCGAATCCGTATCCGAAGGCCATCCCGACAAGATGGCCGATCAGGTATCCGACGCGGTACTGGACGCAATTCTAACCCAGGACAAACACGCGCGCGTCGCCTGCGAAACGCTGCTGACCACCGGCCTGTGCGTGATTGCCGGGGAAATCACCACCACGGCGGTGATCGACTACAACCAGGTGGCGCGTCAGACCATCAAACGTATCGGCTACGACTCGTCTGACATTGGCTTTGACTACAACACTTGCTCAGTGCTGGTTACGGTCGGCAAGCAGTCGCCCGACATTGCGCAGGGCGTGGATCGCGCGCACGACGATTATCTCGACCAGGGCGCGGGCGACCAGGGCCTG
>JAYVLR010000038.1:0-8117 GCA_043759395.1 Thiobacillaceae bacterium | reverse complement strand
AGCCAACTGCTGAGACATGATGCGGCGCGGGCGCGTCGAGTTGGCGGTTGGGGTCTTCGGTCAAGGTTTGACGGCGCGCGGCGTGGTCGAGTGCCTTGCGCGCAGCGTGGTCGAGATCGTGGATGCCGCGTCCGAACCAGCGGGTCGCGGCTTCCAGATAATTCAGGGGTTTGGGTTGGCTCATGCTTGCTCTGAAGAGTGGAACAAGGCTTGAGTTTATCTGCTTCGCTGGGAGCTGCCATGAATCGGATGGGGCGTAGGCTGGCGGGGCAGGCCCTATAAAACAGGCGCGTGGTGCGGGATATGCGTATGCCCCAGCGCCAGTGCGTAGATGCGTTGCAGGTCTTCTTCGCTGACATCGATGAAGGTGTCGAGTTGAGACAGCGCGTACACCAGATCGCTATGCGGGATCATGCATTTTTCTGTCGCGCCGTCCACCGGGTTGACGCATACGCCCGCCTCGACCGATTCGCGCCACCACGCCTGCGGATAGCGCCGCCAGGCGAACGGGTAATTGAACAGCACGGCGACGATCAAGAGCACGATGACGTTCAACAGCACCGGCACAAACAGATAGTGGTAGCCCAGCGCCAGGATCGGCGAGCCGCCCAGCACCGCAAACAGCGCGGTTGCGCCGCCGGGAGGGTGCAGGCAGCGCAGCCAGTACATCAGGCCGATGGACGCTGCGACCGCGACTGAGGCGGCGAGCATGGGGTCAGCGATGGATTGCGCACAGGTGACACCGACCAGCGCCGAAATCATGTGTCCGCCAAGTACTGGCCACGGCTGCGACAGTGCGCCGTGCGGCGCGGCAAATAGCAGCACCGCAGAGGCGCCCATCGATGCCACCGCAAGGGTGCCAGCGTGGGTGCCGAGCAGCGCGTGGCTCACCCACAGCACCGCGAGGATGCCTGTGAGGCCGCCCGCCGCCGAGATCCAGTGCTCGCGGCCGGAAACGGAATACGCCAGCTTGCGAATCACTTTTGTGCCGCTCTCAGCCCGTACTCCAGGCACGCGGGCGGCGCATCCCGGAGATTTTGCAGGCCTGTTTGACGTAGCCATACGGAAACAGCACGAACAGCCTCTTTTGCGCGTCTTTGCCCACCCGTTGCGCCAGATGTTTGATAGCGAATCGCGCATCGGCGGCAACCTGATGTTCTTCGTAGTAGTCGCGCATGAAACGAATGACATCCCAATGGTCGTCATTGAGGATAATGTTTTCACCTGCGGCGAGTGCGACGGCTACATCCTCATCCCAGTCGGCAGGGTCAAGCAGATAGCCTTCGACATCCAGATCGGGCAGTGCGGTGGCGGGACTCGTTTCGGGGGGCATCTTGCGCTCCGGTAAAGATTCGATGCGGCCAGTGTAAACAGCGTTCAATTATTTGACTAACGATTATTTTTGGTATTTGCTATCGAGAAATTCGATAGAAAAGCACACCCAAAAATATGGATACCGAACTCGCCCGCACTTTTCTCGCCGTCGCTGCCAGCGGTAATTTCGTGGCTGCCGCCAGTCGGTTGCATGTCACCCAATCGACAGTGAGTGCGCGCATTCAAACTCTGGAAACCCAGCTCGGCGCACGCCTGTTTCAGCGCGGCCGCAACGGCGCGGAACTTACCGCGTCGGGCAAACGTTTTTTGCGCCATGCCAAAAATCTGGTGCGCACGGTGGAGCAGGCGCAGCACGATGTGGGGCTGCCGCAGGGGTTTCGTGATGTGCTGACGCTGTCGGGACGGATTGCGCTGTGGGAAGGGTTTTTGCCGCACTGGGTGGACTGGATGCGTACCGCAGCGCCGGATGTGTCGCTGCGGCTGGAAATCGGATTCGAGGCCGATATCATGCAGGGGCTGATCGAGGGCACAGTGGATATTGGCGTGATGTACACGCCCACCTCGCGTCCGGGTTTGGTGGTGGAGGCGCTGTTTGACGAAACCCTGGTGCTGGCGACCAACGACCTTGCGCGAGGCTGGCCGGAGTCGGGCTATATTCATATCGACTGGGGGCCGGAGTTTCATGCCCAGTTCAGCGATTATTTCCCTGAGGTTGCACCGACGCTGATCGCCAATATTGGCTGGCTCGGCGTGCAGCATATTCTGGCGTTTGGCGGCAGCGGCTATTTTCCGCTACGGCTGGTGCAGCGGTATATCGAAGCGGGTCAGTTGTGGCGCGTGCCGGAGAGTCCCGCATTCAAGCTGCCGGCGTGGATGGTGTTTCCGCGAGACCGCGACTGCGACACGCTGAAACAGGCGCTAGCCGGACTGCGCGAGTTGGCGCGTGCGGAGCAAGCGGCGCGATAGCTGAACGGCAAACCACCCACCACAGAGACACAGGGAAAAACAGCGCCGTTCTCCGTGCCTCTGCGCCTCTGTGGTTAAGGGTTTTAAATTTACGAAGGCTTCACCGTGACCAGGTCAATCAACGCCGACAGGCCGTGATGGTGGCTACCTTCGCTGATGACCGATTCGTGGTCAACAAGATGCAGGATGTCCCAGCCGTCAAACCAGCCGCGCAATAAGTCGGCGGTGTACATATTGGCGGGATTACCCGGGCCGCCGGTAGCGAACTCGATCTGCTTCGGCGTATAGCCTTGCAGAATGAGCACGCCACCCGGCTTGAGCGCGCGGCGGATGCCGTCGATGATGCGGTCGCGTTCGGGCGGCGGCGCAAACTGGATGAAGATGGCGACAATCAGGTCATATGCCGCGTCCGGCCAGTTCCAGTCGAGCAAATCGGCTTCTTCAAACTCGATGGATACTTGGCGCGCTGCCGCAAGTGCGCGCGCTTTGGCCAGAGCCACGGGCGATACGTCAAGCGCGTGAACCGTCGCGCCGTGCTCGGCGAGCCACACGCTGTTGCGCCCCTCGCCGTCGGCGACGGACAGCGCGCGCATCCCCGGCTGGATCAATGCGGCCTGGCTGTGCAAAAACTGGTTGGGCACAGTGCCGAAGATATAGTCATCGACGGCATAGCGAGCATTCCAGAAAGGGGCGCTGGCAGGATTCATTTTGCAGGATTCATTTTTTTGCGGCGCGGGCCATCATTTCTTCGAGCTTGGCGGCCGGTATCATGCCGGGCACGCGCTGACCATTCTGGAAAATGATCGTGGGCGTGCCGTTCACGTTGAGCTTGTTTGCCAGTGCAATATTGTCGTCCACCGGGTTGGCGCACTTGCCATCGTTGGCGGGAATCTTGCCGCCGCTCAGATAATCGTCCCAGGCCTTGTTTTTATCAGGTGCGCACCAGATCTGGCGCGAGGCCTGAACCGCCTTGGGATGGAGACCCTCAATCGGGTAGAGGAAGGTGTACACCGTGATGTTGTCGACCTTGGCCAGTTCGGCATCAAACTTGCGGCAATACGGGCAATCGATGTCTGAAAACAGCACAATCTTGCGCTCGCCTTTGCCTTTTACCAGCTTGATCGCATTGTTGAGCGGCAGCGTGTCCCATTTCACTGCGTTCAATTTGGCGAGCCGCTCCTGTGAGAGATTGGTACGGCTTTTCACGTCGAGCACGTCGCCCATGATGATGTATTGTGCTTTCTCGTCGGCATAAAACAGATGGCCGTCCATATACACTTCATACAGCCCGCTATACGGTGTTTTGGTTACCGAAACGATAGGTGCCTCGGGGAATTTTGCGCTCAGCGTCTTGCGGATCAGTGCCGGGTCGGCCTGTGCTGCGCCAATCGACAACAACAACGTAGCGGCTAGCGCCAAAGATTTGAATAACATTAAAACTCCTGTTGAGAAAAGTGCTACCGAGAAAAATATTATTGAGAAAAACGTGTCGCTTCACAAACTATGGCAGATTTAGCGAAGCCCAGGTGATCGAGAATATTCATTCCAGCGTTGCGTAGCGCACTGGCGCCGTCAAGATTAAACAAGTGAAACAGCCCGTGCATGGTGCCCTGCATTTGTGCCACCGGCAGCGCGCGCTGCCGGGCATAACGCGCCAGCAGCCGTTCATCGCCGCAGCGCGCCAGGCCGCGCTTTGCCAGCACTGCGCTCAAGGCCGCCACATCGCCAAACCCCAAATTGACGCCTTGCCCGGCGAGCGGATGAACCCCGTGCGCCGCATCACCCACCAGCACCCGGCCCGGCGCGATGGTTTGGCCAACGTGAATCAGTTGCAGCGGAAAGGCCGCAGGCGGCGTTAATAAATCGAGCTTGCCCAAACGCATCTGGCCAACGGATTCTACCTGTTGGGTAAAACGCGCTGTATCAAGCGCAAGCAAAGCCGACGCACTCTGCGTTGACCAGACTAGCGAGATGCGGTTCCCGACAAGGGGCAAGTAAGCCACGATATCGCCTTGATGTTGTGCCGGGCTAAACCACTGGAAAGCCGTGCCGTGATGCGGCAATTCGCAGGTAAAATTTGCGACCACGCCGTGCTGTTGGTACGGCAGCGCGCGATGGGTCAGCCCGGCGAGGTCGCGTATTTTAGATTGCGCGCCGTCGGCGGCGACGACCAGTTCGGCGCGCAGGGTGACTCCGTCGGATAGATACAGGGTAGCGCCGTCTGAGAGTTGCATGGCCGAAACCGGTGTTCCCCAATCGATAGCCTCGACCTTGAGCGGGCAGCGCACAGCGCTATCGTCCAGCTCGGTGATCGCTTGCCACAGCGCAAATTGCAACCGGCCGCTTTCCACAATCGTGGCCAGCCGATCCACGCCGGATTCATACGCATCAAAGCGCAGCTGCCCATTCGTATCGCCCTGCACATCCATGCGGTAGATTGCTTGCAGACGGTCAGCGTCCATGCGCTGCCACGCGCCCAGATCGCGCAACAAGGCTTCGCTTGCCGGGCTGATCGCATAAATGCGCGACTCCCAGGCATCGGTCGGGACGGGTGCGGGATGTTGTTCGATCAGGGCCACGCGCAAGCCCTGTTTGAGCAAGGCCAGCGCAGTAGCGGCACCGACCAGGCCGCCGCCGATGACGGCTGCCTGGCAGGTTTCGATGGCGCTCATCCGCGCGCTCCAAAAATCATCCGCCGCGCGACAAAATGTTTCAATGGCGGCAGCATGTCCAGCGCCAGCAGGCCCAGCCCGCGTGCGTGGCGGAGTGGTGCGATGTCGTTGGAAAATGCGCGCACCAGAAAATCGGTAAATCCCAGTCCGCCGAGCACATCGACGCGGCGCGAGCGGGCGTAAGCGCCCAGCATGGCAGCACTGCCGGGCGATTCGGGTGGGGTGTCTTCACGCCACGATGATGCATGTGGCGAGTCGCCGCATAATGCCGCCAATTCCCAGGCGTCGCGCAGACCGAGGTTAAAGCCTTGGCCCGACACCGGATGCAGGGTTTGCGACGCATTGCCGATGCGCACGATGCCCGCTTCGTTCCGGGTGCCGGCAAGGCTCAATTTGAGCGGGAAACGATTGCGCGGTGTGGCGGACAGAAACCGCCCCTGGCGTCCGCCGAAGTGCCGATACAGGGCAGCAAGAAAGGCTTCGTCCGGCAGCGCAGCAATGCGCTCGGCCTCTGCGGTGTGAGCCGTCCAGACCAGGGCGTACGCCTCGCCTTTCGGCAGCAGCGCCGCCGGGCCGTCCGGAGTGAAGCGTTCGTAAGCAAGGTTGGCATGCGGCAATTCGGTCTGTACTTCGCATACCACGGCCATCTGCTCATAGTCGTGCGCAAGTTTGGGCGGAGGGGCGGTAGAAGTCGGCTGCCTGTGGCCGCCATCGGCAATCACGATCAGCGGCGAGTTCATGCGCGCTCCTGTCGCCGTATGAACCGCGCCAGATTCAACACGCTGCACGCCGCTTGCATATTTGACCGTGATGCCAGCCGCAATCAGTTCTGCGTCCAGCGCCGTTGTCAGCGATCCATACGACAGCACATAACCCAGCGCGGGTAAATGTTCGTCTGCGGCGGACAAGCGCGTAGTCCCAAATCCGCCGCGCTGCGAAATATGAATGCGGGTGATCGGCGTGACATTTTCCAGTTGCGCCCACACCCCAAGACGTTCGAGAATCAGGCGTGAGCCGTGTGATAGCGCGAGCGTGCGCGCATCAGGCGCGCCAATGGGAGTGCGGCGCGCCTCGCTTGCGCCAGAAGAAGCTTGGCGCGCATCGCGCGCGCGCGCCTCCAGCACGCGCGGGGACACGCCGTGATGCCGCATCGCCAGCGCACAAATTGCGCCGACCGGCCCTGCGCCGACGATGATGGGGGAGGTGTCATTCATTACGCGCTTTCAATTAAACGGTATCTACCTGGCGAATCAATCACCATGCATCCAGTTTTCAATTTCGGACACGGTTTTAGGGGCGGTGGTCAACACTTCGCAAACGCCATCTGTCACCAGCACATCATCCTCTATGCGGATGCCGATATTCCACAAGGCTTCGGGGACGTCGTCAGCAGGGCGGATATACAGACCCGGTTCGACGGTCAGCGTCATGCCGGGTTGTAAACCGCGCCACGCGCCATCGATTTTGTATTCGCCCGCATCATGCACGTCCAGACCCAGCCAGTGGCCGGTGCGGTGCATGTAGAAACGGCTATAGGCTTCGGACTCGATAAGGCCATCGACGCTGCCGCTGAGCAGCTTTAGATCGGCCATGCCCTGCGTCAGCACGCGCACGGCTGCGGTGTGCGGTTCGATCCAGGTGCGGCCGGGGCGCACGGCTTCAATCGCGGCAGCTTGCGCGGCAAGCACAATTTCGTACGCTTCTTTTTGCGCAGGGCTGAAGCGGCCATTGACCGGAAAGGTGCGGGTAATGTCGGAGGCGTAAGCGTCGAGCTCGCAACCCGCATCAATTAGCAGCAGGTCGCCGTCGCGCAACGCAGCGCGGTTCTCGACGTAATGCAGCGTGCAGGCATGGGCGCCGCCCGCGACAATTGAGGTGTAGGCCGGAGATTGCGCGCCGTGCGCATAAAAGTGATGCAGGATCTCGGCCTCGATTTCATATTCAAATCGCCCCGCCTGTGTAGCGCGCATCGCGCGTCGGTGCGCGTCTGATGCGATTCTGCAGGAGCGTTGCATCGTGTCGATCTCCTGGCTGTCCTTGAATAGCCGCATTTCATCGAGCATCGCGCGCACATCGATGATTTCTTTCGGCGCACGGATGCCCTGCCGCGCTTTGCCGCGCACCGCATTGAGCCAACCGAGCACCCGCGCATCCCATGCCGGGTCGAAGCCAACGGCATACGCCAGCTTGCCGACGTTGCCCATCAGCTCGGGCAGTTTGCTGTCGAGTTCGCTGATCGAATATGCCGCATCAAATGCGAATTTTTCTTGCGCTGCCGCTGTGCCGTAACGAAAGCCATCCCATATTTCGCGCGTCTCGTCCTTGTCGCGGCAGAACAGCAAAGACTGCGGCACAGCGCCGCCAATAACCACCACCACCGCCTCGGGTTCGGTAAAGCCGGTCAGGTGATAGAAATAACTGTCGAAGCGATACGGATAATGCGAGTCGCGATTGCGCGTCGCCTCGGGCGCGGTGGCGATGATTGCAATGCCGTCGCCCAACTGGGCGGCAAGGCGGGCGCGACGGGTCTGGTAAATGGCTGCGTTAAACATGATTGGATTCGGTTTGATTACGTAGTATCTCATCCAGTTGTTGCAGGCGGTCGGGCGTGCCGACATCCACCCAGCGTCCCTGAAAATGTTCGCCGCTGGCCTGTCCTGCTGCAATGCCTGCGCGCAACAGCGGTACGAGAGGGGCTTTGGTGTACGGTGCAATGTCGGCAAACAGCGTGCGGCGATAGATGCCGATGCCGCTGAAAGTGAGTTTGTCGCCGTCGCCCGCCACCAGACGCGCGCCGCGCAACACGAAGTCGCCGTGCGGATGCTGCGGCGGATTATCGACCAGCACCAGATGCATCTGCGCGTCGCTTGCCGCGATGACATGCATCGGTTCGGCCAGTCGCGCAAAATCGTATTCCACGTATACGTCTCCATTTACCACCGGGAAAATCTCGGCGTCGATCAGCGGCAGCGCGGTGGCAATACCGCCTGCGGTTTCCAATGCACTTGCTTCGCGCGAGTACACAATCGACACGCCGAACGCCGCGCCGTTCCCCAGCGCCGCTTCGATCTGCGAGCCGAGATGCGCGTGGTTGATCACAATGCGCGTATAGCCCGCAGCAGACAGTCGTTCGATATGCCAGAC
>JAYVLR010000037.1:0-5801 GCA_043759395.1 Thiobacillaceae bacterium | reverse complement strand
TCGATGGTATCGACCGCGTTGTGCAGAAAAAACACCTGCCCGCCGCGCTTCAGTTCGCGCAGCACCGCCTCGCGGATCAGGCCAGTCGAAAACGGCGCGACAAAAGTTTTTACCGCCAGCCGTTTCAGCGGCGCGGTCGCAATCGCCGAAAAATCGCGGATGCCTTCGAGCGCCATCGCCAGCGTGCGCGGGATCGGCGTCGCGGTCAGCGTCAGCACATCGACCTCGGCGCGCAGCGCTTTCAACTGCTCTTTCTGACGCACGCCGAAGCGGTGTTCCTCGTCGATGATCACCAGCCCCAGCCGCGCAAACTTCACGTCCTTCTGAATCAGCCGGTGGGTGCCGATGATGATGTCGATCTTGCCCTCTAGAAGGCCCTGCAATGCGACGGCCTGTTCCTTGGCGGTGCGAAAGCGCGACAGCTCGGCGATCTTCACCGGCCACGCCGAAAAACGATCCGAGAATTTCAGAAAATGCTGCTCCGCCAAGAGGGTGGTCGGCACCAGCAGCGCGACCTGTTTGCCGCCCATCACCGCCATGAACGCCGCGCGCAACGCGACTTCGGTTTTGCCAAAGCCGACATCGCCGCACACCAGCCGGTCCATCGGACGCGCGCTTCTCATGTCGTCCATCACAGCGTTGATCGCAAGTGCCTGATCCGGCGTTTCTTCAAAGCCGAAGCCTTCGACAAACGTATCGTAATCGTGCGGCGCGCAGACAAACGCGTGCCCCTCGCGCGCCGCGCGCTGGGCGTACAGGTTCAGTAATTCCGCTGCGGTGTCGCGTGCGGCTTGCAGCGCGCGGCGGCGGGCTTTTTCCCATTGCTCCGTCCCCAGTTTGTGCAGCGGGGCCGCGTCTTCGCCCGCGCCGCTGTAACGCGAAATCAGATGCAGGTTGGCGACCGGTACATACAGTTTGTCGCCGCCGCTGTATTCCAGATGCAGGAACTCGGTCACGCCGTCGCCCAGATCCATACTGGTCAGGCCGAGGTAGCGCCCCACGCCGTATTGCGTATGCACCACCGGGTCACCGGCTTTTAATTCGGACAGGTCGCGCAGCAGGCTGTCGATCGACGTTGTTTTGGCCTCGCGCGTGCGCCGCAGCTTGGGCGGAATCGCATACAGCTCGCTCTCGGTAATCAGCGCGATTTTGGCTTTGGGGTAAACAAACCCGGAAGCCAGCGGGCCGTGGGTCAGACAGAGCTTGTGTGCCTCGGTCAGACTCGTTGCCCAATCGGCGGTGCTGTGGGTGACGAGGCCGTGCTCGGCCAGATATTCCGCCAGCGTTTCGCGCCGCCCGGCAGAGGGGGCAACGATGATGGCGCGTCCCAAAAAGCTGTCGAGCCAGGCGTGCAGTTTTTCCACCGGATGCGGCGCGCGCCGGTCAACCGAAATGGGCGGCAGCGGATGGGTCGGCGACTCGCTGTCGTGACCAATGTCCAGACGCGTAAACGCTTTGGCACGAACAAAGAATTCCTCGATCGCGATAAACAGTTTTTCTGGGGGCAACAGCGGCCTGTCCTTGTCGCCTGACAACAAGCGGAACCGCCCGCGCGTATCTGTCCAGAATTCCTGCCCTGCTGCGTCCAGATTGCCCTGCGCTACCAGCAATGTATCGGCCGGAATATAATCGAACAGGCTCGCTGTTTCTTCAAAAAACAGCGGCAGATAATATTCAATCCCGCCCGGCGCGAGCTTGTTGCTCACGTCCTTGTACAGCTTGGATTTAGACGGATCGCCCTCGAACGCCTCGCGGAAATTCTGCCGGAAGCGCGTTATGCCCGTGTCATCCAGCGGAAACTCGCGCGCCGGCAGCAGGCGGATTTCGCCCACCGGATACAGGCTGCGCTGCGTATCCACATCGAACGCACGCAGGGTTTCGATCTCGCGGTCGAACAGATCGATGCGATAGGGCAGCACACTGCCCATCGGAAACAGATCGATCAACCCGCCGCGTATCGAAAACTCGCCGGGCGAAAACACCTGGTTCACATGGTGGTAGCCGCCCAGCATCATCTGCGCGCGAAACGCCGCCTCGTCCAGCGTGTCCTTCTGCTTCAGAAAAAACGTGTGCGCCGCCAGATACGCAGGGGGTGCCAGCCGGTACAGCGCGCTGCTGAGCGAGACCAGCGCGACATCAAACTCGCGCCGCGAAATCTGGTACAGCGTCGCAAGCCGTTCGGAAATCAGATCGGGGTGCGGCGAGAAACTATCGTAAGGCAGCGTTTCCCAGTCGGGGAACACACACACCCGCAAAGCCGGATTGAACCAGCGTATTTCGTCGGCGATCCGCTGCGCATCCCAGGCATTGGCGCACACCACTACCAGCGGCGAAGCGGGGGTCGCGCGTTCCGACAGATACAGCGAATCCGCCGAGCCGGATAAACCGGCCTGACGCAGCTTGCTGCCGGGAGCAGGGTGCTTGTGCCCTTCAGGGTGCTTGGGAGTAAACAGCATGAATCGAAAAAGCTGGGATTATAAGCCTTGGTCTGGCAACGCATGTAGCGTGCATCATGCCGCAACATCCCTATCCCTGCGTCTCTCCCCCGTATAATGTCGCCATGAAATTTCTGTCACTCGACACCTCCACCGAATACTGTTCCGCCGCGCTCTGGCTGGATGGCGAGATCCGCACCCAGCGCGTGCTGGCCGGACAAACGCATAGCTCTTTGCTGTTGCCGATGGTGGATAGTTTGCTGGCGGATGCGGGGCTGTCGTTGCGCCAGCTTGACGGCATCGCGTATGGCGCGGGGCCGGGTTCGTTTACCGGGCTGCGCATCGCCTGCGCGGTGACGCAGGGCCTGGCCTTGGGTGCGGGCTTGCCGGTGGTGGGCGTATCCACGCTGGAGTCTATCGCCCAGCAGACCGATGCGGCGCGTGTGTTGACAGTGCTGGATGCGCGCATGGCCGAGGTGTATTGGGCGGCGTATGAGCGCGCGGAATCCGGTTGGACGTGCGTGCTGGAGCCGGTGTTGAGCGCGCCAGAACAGGTGGGCGTGCCGGATGCGCGCGAGTGGATGGGTGCGGGCAACGGCTTTGCCGCGCTGGACGCGAGTTTGCTGCTGCATGTGCTGCCGTTTTTGTCGCGCGTTCAGGCGGATGTCATGCCGGATGCTGCTGCTATTGCGGCGCTGGCTGCGCCTGTTTTTGCTCGCGGTGAAGGCCTTGATGCGGCGCTGGCCGCACCCGTTTATCTGCGCGACAAGGTTGCGATGACGATAGACGAACGCCGCCTGAAAAAGCTGGCTAGCGCCGCATGAGGACGCAGGTGTGAGTGCCAAATATGGGCAAAGCGACCATGAACAAAACAGCGACGAGCAAAACTGCTACGAAGTCCGGCACGTGGTGCGCCCGATGTGCGAAGACGATTTGCCACGCATCCACCGGATCGAGTTGGCGAGTTATGACTACCCCTGGAGCCTCGGCAATTTTCGCGACTCGATGCGTGCCGGATACAGCGTCTGGGTGCGCGAGGCGGAGGGCGAGGTGATCGGGTATTACGTGCTGATGGCGGCGGCGGGCGAGGCGCATTTGCTGAACATGACCATCGCGCCGATCTGGCGGCGGCACGGGCTGGGGCGCGATCTGCTGGAACATTGTTTGAGCGCCGCGCAGGAACATCGGGCAAGCTGTTTGTTTCTTGAAGTGCGCCCGTCCAACTCCGCAGCGCTGGCGTTGTATCACAGCAGCGGATTTATCGATCTGGCACTGCGGCGGGATTATTACCCCGGCCGCAACGGGCGCGAAGACGCAGTGATTATGAAGCGGGATCTGTGATGACTGAAGTCGGGCCTTTGCCACGCGAGACGATTTTCAAGGAACTCGATCTGTGGCCAGTGTGGCGCTTGCAGTCGGCCAAACCACCAGACACACCTGCGCCTGAAAAAACGCTGACTGGCATCGCCAAAAAAAATCCCGACCCGGCGACCATCACGGGCTGGGATGCGCTGCGTGAAGCGGTCAACACGTGTACCGCCTGCAAATTACATACAACTCGCACGCAGGGTGTGTTGGGCGTGGGCGATCAACATGCGGACTGGCTCATCGTTGGCGAAGCGCCCGGTGCCGACGAAGATGCCCAGGGCGAACCCTTCGTCGGCCAGGCTGGACGACTGCTCAATGCGATGCTGACCGCAATCGGTTTGCAGCGCGGACAGAATGTTTACATCACCAACGTTCTGAAATCCCGTCCGCCGGGAAACCGCAATCCCGAACCCGATGAAGTGGCGGCCTGTCTGCCCTATCTGCTTAAGCAGATCGAGTTATTGCAGCCCAAAATCATTCTTGCGCTGGGTGGCTTTGCCGCACACAGCCTGCTCAACACCCAGGAATCCATTGCCCAACTGCGCGGCCGCATCCACCCGTTTCAGGGCGTGCCGCTGATCGTGACTTACCATCCGGCCTATCTGTTGCGCACGCCTGGCGACAAGGCACTGGCGTGGGAAGACCTGTGCCTGGCGCGCACAAGCTATTCATCTATTCAATTAAACCAAGCAAGCCCGCTATGAAACTGCTGCATCAAGCCATCCGTTTTCGCGTCAACTATTTTTCTGATCTGGGCCGTCATCAAGTCGTGATCTGGGCACCGGGCGATACGCCGCCAGTCGATGCCCAAGCCGATATGGGCGAGAAAATCGAGCACACCATTCCATTGGACGTGTTCCGCAGCGACATCGCGCCGCTCAAACTTGGGCGCTTTTACCCGGCGCAATTGCTGGATGCAGAAGACTCGCCCGCACCGATGTTTCGGGTGATGAAAATCGATGCCGAGACCTTTACAGCCAACTTCAGCCATCCGCTGCGCGACCGCATTTTCAGCATCGACAGCGGCAAGAGCGATGTCTCCACCGAGCCGGTCGGCAAGGTCAACATGTTGCTGGAGTGGAGCGGCATGGAAACCCAGTTGCTGACCCCCACCGACTTCAGCGCGCCGGATATGTTTGCGCGCGAAGACGAAACGCCGGATAGCGCGTTCTACGCCCAGCCACGCAAATTGATCCACGTCGATGCCGTATGCGCGCGCCGGATTCAGGCGCTGTATCGCACCGTTCTGCCGGAAAACGCGCATGTGCTGGATCTGATGGCGGGCTGGCGCTCGCATTTGCCGGACACGATCAAGTCCGCTGTCGGCTTGGGGATGAACGCCGAAGAGATGAGCGACAACCCGCAATTGAGCGAGCATGTCGTACAGGATTTGAATCTCAAGCCCACGCTGCCGTTTGCCGATGCCAGTTTCGACGCTGTCGTTTGCACCGTGTCGATCGAATACCTGACCCAGCCGCAGGCCGTGATCAAAGAGGCCCGTCGCGTATTGAAGCCAGGCGGGATGTTCGTTGTCACGATGTCCAACCGCTATTTCCCGCCCAAGGTCATCAAGCTGTGGACGCAACTTCATCCGATGGAACGCATGGGCTGGGTCGGCATGATGATCAAGCAGACTGGTTTTAAAAAAATGGAAACCTATCTCGAACGCGGCCTCAAGCGCCCCAAGGATGACCGCTATTCGGACCGGCTCGCAGAATCCGACCCGCTGTTTGCGACTTGGGGACAGGCGTAGTCAGGGCAATTCAAATCAAGCGCACAAAGAAAAATCCCAACCGAAAAGGGTTGGGATTTTGGTAAATGGTGGAGGCGGCGGGAATCGAACCCGCGTCCGCAAGCCCTATACAGGCAGTTCTACATACTTAGTCCGGTATTTTTTTGCTTTAAGCTTGATTACGCCTGCCGAACAGGCTGAATTTCGCCGAGCCGCCTTGATTTAGCCTTTACTCAAGCGGCCCGAGTAAACGCGATTTCATGTAA
>JAYVLR010000036.1:0-2105 GCA_043759395.1 Thiobacillaceae bacterium | reverse complement strand
CATCCTGCTCGACAATGGCCGCAGCAGCCTGGTCGGCAGCGAGATGCAGGAAATGCTGCGCTGCATACGCTGCGGCGCGTGCATGAACCATTGCCCGGTATATCAGAATATCGGCGGCCATGCCTATGGCTGGGTCTATCCCGGGCCGATGGGCTCGATACTGACGCCGCTGCTGGGCGGACTGGAGAACGCGCCCGACCTGCCCAATGCGTCGACCCTGTGCGGCGCCTGCGCGGTGGTGTGCCCGGTCAAGATTCCGCTGCCGGATCTGTTGCGCAAATTGCGCGAAAAACAGATGGACCGCGGCATGAAGTCGCGCCAGGAAACCTTCATGCTCAGGGCCTGGGCATGGCTGGCGCTGCACCCCGGCATCTATGCGCTGGCGACAAAAATCGGCGTGCGCTTCATGCGTATCTGGGGCGGCAAGGAAAAATTGATTCACTTCCTGCCGGGTGCAAGCGGCTGGAGCGACGGTCGCGACTTCCCGGCACCGGCGGGCCAGACTTTCCGTGAGATGTACAAACGGGGAAAAAACAAATGAACGCACGCGATAGAATACTCGGCAAGATACGCAATGCCCAGGCGGGCACAACAATGAAACCACTGGCAGGAGCCGGGCTGCAAACAGAGACCATAGACGGCTACCTGGCGCAGCATCCGCGCGGACCACTGCCACCGCCTGCGGATAATCTGCTTGCACGCTTCAGGGAGTGCGCAATCAAACTCTCCAGCGATGTACTGGAAGCCAACGACAAAACGGAAGTTCCGGCCCTGCTGGCACACTATTTGAATGAAAGAAAGCTGCCTGCCAGCGGCGTCTGCTGGCCTATGCTGGCCGGTTTAGCGTGGGGCGCTGCCGGCCTGGAGATACAGCCGCGCCCGGCCAAAAACCAGGATCTGGTTGGTGTCACCAGCGCATTTTGCGCCATTGCAGAAACCGGCACCCTGATGATGCTTTCAGGAGCAGAAACGCCGGCAACCACCAGCCTGTTACCCGAAACTCATGTGGCCGTGCTCGATCCGAACCGTATTGTCGCGACCATGGAAGATGCGTGGGATCTGATGCGCAAGGAATACAGACAGCCGCCGCGATCGGTCAATTTTATCTCCGGCCCTTCGCGCACCGCCGATATCGAGCAGACTGTCACGCTGGGCGCACATGGACCTTATCGGGTTCTGATTATTCTTGCACCGCTTAACTCATAAAATCTGTAACGGGTCTCTGACCGTTTCTGTTGCGCCTATGCTGTTGAAAACTCCATTTTCGGCAAAAAGAAGACCTTCTATGCATGGCGATAATACGGGTGAAGTCCAGACCAAAAAAAGGCTTTGACATAATATTGTCAAAGCCCTTGAAACAGAGACATGCACCGCACCCGGCGCAGCGATCCTTACGGCTGGATCTGTACGTAGCCTTCCTGTGTCAACTGGATGATGCGGCCGACCGCGCCGCTATTCACTTTCACCACGGGCAGAAGGTCATTGTTGGTCCAGCCATTTCCCTTCATCGAAACCGCGCATTCTTCGATTTGCACTCCGGATGCTACCAGCCCCTCGATCAGGCTCTTGTAGGGATTGCCGGTGGTAACTTTGCGGTTAGCATTGTAGGCTTTGTCGTTCAGAGTCATAAAAGCTGCAGAACCGTGAAATACACCGATAATTTTCCTGGGCGTTTTGTCCATTTTCATTTTTTTGCCAAGCAGTTCCATGTACTTCATGCCGACAGGCATGTCGCCGGCAAGGGCAACATGGTCCATGTTAAACACCACGTTTGCCTCTTTCAGGATAACCGGCACATCGATCGTGATCTTGGTTTCAGCGGCGACTGGTTTCGCATCTGCAGCAACGGCATGTGCCGATAAACAAACGCCGGTGATCATGATGCCGCGTGCAAGATAATTCAGAACTTTATTCATTTATGTATCGCCTTTTTTGGTTGGGTTATGTCTTCTGCCCGGGCAGAGCCGGACTTGAACGGTCGCAGCAACATGCGTCATGATTATCTGGCGCACGAGCTACCGTAAGAGCAAAGCTTGGTTTAATTGGTTCATTCGAATATTTAATTTAATTGGTTTAGATTCCGCCAGCCTTAAAAAGCTAGCCCT
>JAYVLR010000035.1:0-5612 GCA_043759395.1 Thiobacillaceae bacterium | reverse complement strand
CCTTCTTTTTGGTTACTTTTTCTTGGCCACGCAAGAAAAAGTGACTAGCCGCCGGGCTACCCCCGGCCAGCGAACCTAAAACGTATACCCCACCTGCGGCGCTTTATCCTGCAACGTATCCAGCAAATACAGCAAGGGTTTCAGCTCGTCATACCGCGCGCACACGGTGCGCAGATACTGCATTACGCGCGGCATGTCTTTTAGATAACCGTCCTTGCCGTCGCGGTGATAGAGGCGCGCGAAAATGCCGAGCACTTTGATGTGGCGCTGCGCGCCCATCCATTCGTAGTCGCGATAAAAATCGCTGAAGTCGGCAGCCACGGGTAGACCGGCTGCGCGGGCTTTTTCCCAGTAGCGAATCACCCAGTCCATGCTTTGTTCTTCGTCCCAGACGATGTACGCATCCTTGTAGATCGAGGCGAGGTCGTAGGTGATCGGGCCGTAGACGGCATCCTGAAAATCCAGAATGCCGGGGTTGGGGTCGGACACCATCAGGTTGCGCGAGTGCCAGTCGCGATGGACATAGACTTGCGGCTGCGCAAGGTTGTTGGCAAGCAGCCGCCCGAAGACGGTGTTGAGCGTGGCACTTTGTTCGGGAGACATGGCCACGCCGAGATGTTTGCTTACATACCATTCCGGAAACAGCATCAGTTCGCGCGTGAGCAGGGCGCGGTCGTATTCGGGCAGAACGCCGGGGCGGCTGGCTTGCTGGATTTGAATGAGCGCGTCGTTCGAGGCCAGATACAGATCGCGGGCGCTCGCTTGATTGGGTGATGGCTGATTAGCTGCGGCCTCATTCAGCGCCGCGAGATAGGTCGTGTCCCCCAGATCGGTCAACAGTAAAAAACCTTCGTCCAGGTTCTGCGCCAGCACTTTGGGCACGTGTACGCCGGTTTCGCCAAACAACTGCGCTACCCGGATGAATGGCCGGCAATCCTCGTGCGTCGGCGGCGCGTCCATCACGATATAATTGCGGCTTTTGGCATCGCCCTGCGTAAGGGTGGCGCGAAAATACCGGCGGAAGCTGGCATCTGCCGAAGCAGGGGCGATATCAAAGGAATCTGCCTTTAGTTGTTGCGCAGTCCAGTTTTTTAATTTTTGAAAACGCTCCACTGCTGCTCCGAATAACTATTTTGTCTGAATTTTACATCGCTTGTTGAAGAAGGCCGGTTTCCTCTTTGTCCTGTTAGCCATAAGCATTTCTGCTATGGGGGATGGACTCGTGCTGAAAAAAGACCTTGAGCTGCGCGGGTCGGCCGCTGCGGGCAAAGCGGGGGCATTGTTTATCTCGGCTGAACAGATCGAGTCCAAATCGAAAAACATTGTGGAGGCCACCGGCAAGGCCGAGGTGCGCCAGGCGGGGCAGAATTTTTTTGCCGATTGGCTGCGTTATGACATGACGCTGAATGAAATTCAGGCGCGCGGCGATGTCAGGTTTGAACAGCCCGCATTGACGGTCACAGGCGACACCCTACGGCTCAAGCTTGATGACCACAGCGGCGAGCTGAGTCAGCCGGTGTACCAATTGGTGAACCAGTCCGGGCGCGGCGATGCCACGCGCGTTGATTTCATCAACGAAAACCAGTTCAAGCTGAAAGACGCGACCTATACCACTTGCCCGGTCGGCAATGAGGACTGGTATCTGGATGTGGCCACGCTCGATATCGACAAGACCCGCGAAATTGGCACGGCGCGCAATGCCACGCTGCAATTTCTCGGGGTGCCGATTCTGTATACGCCGTGGATTGATTTTCCGCTGGACGACTCACGCAAAAGCGGCATTCTGGCGCCCACTTTTGGTACGACAGAACGCAGCGGTCTCGACATCGTGATGCCGTATTATTTTAATCTCGCACCCAACTACGATGCCACGCTCAGCCCCCGGCTGCTGTCCAAACGCGGAGTGCAACTCGGTGGCGAGTTCCGTTACCTGGCCGGGCAATTCAGTGGCACTTCGCAACTGGAGTATCTGCCCAACGACAGCGCAGCCGACCGTTCGCGCTGGGGCGCATTTCTCAAACATCTGCATCACATCACGCCTGAGTTGAGCGCGGGCATCGACTACAACCGCGTATCGGACAACGACTACTTTCGCGATCTGTCCAATCTGGTGAGCGTGACGTCCCGGTCGTATCTGAACCGCGAGGCTTGGGTCAACTACAAGCGGGACTGGTGGAGCGCGGATCTCCGGGTGCAAAGCTCCCAGACCTTGCAGGATCCGGCTGCGCCGCTGGCTATTCCGTATAACCGTTTGCCGCAACTGAAGTTGACTGCCGCCCGTGAGTTGGCTGGCAGGGTGCAATTCAATCTCGATAGCGAAGCCACGCACTTTGCGCATCCGACGAAAGTTGAGGGAACGCGTGTGGTGGCCTACCCCACGCTCAAGCTTCCGCTGACTAATTCTTATGGTTTTGTCACGCCGCAAATCGGCTGGCATCTCAGTCGCTACAAGCTTGACAACAGCGTGCCGGAGCCAACCATTACGCGCAGCATTCCGATCGCCAGCCTGGACGCGGGGCTGACGCTGGATCGCCCGTTCAGCTTCATGGGGCAGGCGTATGAGCAAACGCTTGAACCGCGTTTTTATTATGTGTACGCACCGTTTCGCGACCAGAGTGCGGTTCCGGTTTTTGACACGGCCTTGCTGGATTTTAGCTATGCGCAAATGTTTACCGAGAACCAGTTTATTGGTGCCGACAGGGTCAACGATGCCAATCAATTCACGCTCGCTGTGACGTCGCGGTTTATTGAGGACGCGAGCGGCATCGAACGTCTGAACCTTACCCTGGGCCAGCGCTATTATTTCACCACCCAGCGTGTCACCTTGCCTGGCGTGGCCGCGCGCGACAAGCAATCGACTGACTTGCTGGCGACGTTGAGCGGCCAGATCACACCCGGCTGGCGGGTTGACATGGGATGGCAACTCAACACCGATACGGGAATCACCGTGCGGAAGAATCTGGGTGCGTCCTACCGCCCCAGCCCCGGCCGTGCGCTGAACTTGAGCTATCGCACCATTGACCAATCCTCCGAGCAGGTCGATATGTCGGGGCAGTGGCCGCTGAGCCAGCGCTGGTACGGCATGTTCCGCTACAACTATTCATTCAGGGACAACAAGCTGGTCGAGGGTTTGGCCGGTCTTGAATACAATGGCGGCTGCTGGGCGATACGCGGCGTGATTCAGCGCCTGGCGACCAAGGAGGCGCAGTCCACCAGTGCGCTGTTTTTCCAGCTTGAACTGAACGGACTGGGGCGACTCGGCTCCAACCCGCTCGATGTGTTGAGACAAAGTGTTCCCGGATATAGGCCAAGCAATGAATTTATCGAAACGCCCTGAACTGCTGTTTGCGCTGCTGCTGGCTCTGGCTACTCCAAGCTGGGGGTCGGCCATCGCGATTGATCACATCGTCGCGGTGGTGAACGACGAGGTCATTACGCGACTGGAACTGTCGCGCCGCTACGATGAAGTGGTGCAGACGCTGACGCAAAAAAACACCCCGCTGCCGCTGCGTGCGGTGCTTGAAAAACAGTTGCTGGATCGCATGATTACGGAGCGCGCGCTACAGCAGCACGCGCGCGGAACCGGCATCCGGGTGGATCCGGTGCAAATCGAACGCACCCTGCAACGGATCGCCGCACAAAATAAAATGGAGCTCCCCGAGCTCAAGGCAACGCTGGAAAAAGAAGGGCAAAGCATCGAGCGTTTCCGTGACAACATCAAGAACGAAATCCTGATTGGACGCGCGCGCGAACGCGATGTTGAAAACAAGGTTACTGTCAGCGATGCCGAGATCGAAGGCTATCTCCAGACGCAGGCGCAGCAGGGGACTGATACCGAGTACAACTTTTCGCACATCCTGATTATCGTTCCCGAAAACGCTTCGCCCGAACAGGTCAAGGCGCGTCGCGCGCGCGCGCAGGATGTGATCGACAGTCTGGCCAAGGATGGCGACTTTGCCCAGCTATCGGCAAGTTACTCGGATGCGCCCAACGCCTTGCAGGGCGGTAATGCCGGCTGGCGTGCCAGCGGCCAGGTGCCGAGCCTGTTTGCCGGTAGTTTGAAGCCCTTGCAAGCGGGGCAAGTTGCGCCGCTGCTGAAAAGCGCGAATGGATTTCACATTCTCAAACTGATCGATAAACGGGGCCGTGACGTGGCGTTGTCGGTTACACAGACGCACGCGCGCCATATCCTGATCAAGACCAATGAGTTGACCTCCGAGTCGGATGCCAGAAACCGGCTGTTGCAACTGAAGGAACGTCTGGATAACGGCGTGAAATTCGAAGAACTGGCGCGTTTGCATTCGGACGACGGCAGCGCGTCCAAAGGCGGTGATCTGGGCTGGATTAATCCTGGCGATACCGTGCCTGAATTTGAAAAAGCGATGGACAGCTTGCAGCCCGGCCAGATCAGCGCACCGATCCAGTCGCCCTTTGGCTGGCACATCATCCAGGTGCTGGAACGCCGCACCCAGGATGTGACGCAGGAGCGGCAGAAACTGGGTGCGCGTCAGGCTATCCGCGAGCGCAAAATAGACGAAGCGTTTCAGGACTGGGTGCGCCAGATTCGCGACGCGTCCTACGTGGAACTGCGACCGCTCGATTGAGCATGCTGCCGCTGCTGGGCGTCACCGCAGGCGAGCCTGCCGGGATTGGTTCGGATCTGTGCATCGCGCTTGCGGAACACCCCATTGCCGCACGGATCGTGGTGCTGGGCGATGCCGATGTGCTGCGCGCCCGTGCAGAACTGCTCGGTTGTTCCGTGCTAATCAGCAATGTGCTTGAGGCCGATGCGATTGAGGTGCCGCCGCACCGTCCCGGCACGCTCTGCGTCCAGCACCTGGCCACTGCCGTGCCGGTGACTCCAGGGCAACTTGATGCCCGCAATAGCGCGCATGTTCTGGCTTTGCTCGATGCCGCCATCGCCGGTTGCGGGTCGCACCGGTTTGATGCGCTGGTCACCACGCCTGTACACAAAGGCATCATCAACGATGCCGGCATCGCGTTTACCGGCCACACAGAGTATCTTGCCGACCGCACCGCCACCCCGCGCGCGCTGATGCTGCTGGCGGGCGGCGGGCTGCGCGTCGCGCTGGCGACCACGCATCTGGCGTTGAAAGACGTTCCCGCCGCGATGACCCAATCCAGTCTAAGCGAAACCCTGCGCATTTTGCATCATGCGCTGGTGCGGGATTTTGGCATCGCCCGGCCGCGTATTCTGGTCGCCGGGCTTAACCCGCACGCGGGCGAATCCGGCCATATGGGGCGCGAAGAAATCGACGTGATCGAACCTGTGTTGGCCAAGCTGCGTAGCGAGGGCATGAATTTGATCGGCCCTCTGCCTGCTGATACCTTGTTCTCCCGCATCCGGCATGAGCCTTGCGATGCCGTGCTCGCGATGTACCACGACCAGGGCTTGCCGGTGCTCAAATACGCCAGCTTTGGCGCAGGCGTGAATATCACCCTCGGCCTGCCGCTGATTCGCACCTCGGTCGACCACGGCACCGCGCTTGATCTGGCTGGCACGGGCAGGGCAGAGGCGGGGAGTTTGCTGGCCGCAATCGAGATGGCGCTGGAGATGGTGGCCGCACGCAGCAGCGTGACCTAGCCCCCCC
>JAYVLR010000034.1:0-6486 GCA_043759395.1 Thiobacillaceae bacterium | reverse complement strand
CCGCAGTGGGTTCCGGGATGATGCCGGGTGGAATCGGACTCGATGCGCCCGCGACCTGTATGCGCGCACCGGGGGTCAGATCAACTTGCAATAACGCGTCCTGCGTCGGCGGCAAATCCAGATCGGTATCAACCAGGGTGAAGTTAGTACCGGGGTCAAGCAGCAACAGCGACAGCCGATCCGGCACGCCGCCGCCTGCGCCGTCGAAGTTGCCGAAAAAACTCAAATCAAATGACAGAAAACTGCCCAGCATCAGATCCTGCAGGAACTGCCCCAGCCCACCGGTATCGCTGATTACATAAGGCGAACTGCCGCTGCACGAGACCGTGCAGTCGACTCCGCCCAGCACGCCGTCGGTGCTGAACGCGCCGATGGCGACGCTGTTGTTATCGACAAAGTCGCCGTCGATCAGGGAAAAATCCAGGCGCGCCGCCGTGCCTGCCAGGGCGCGGGTGTCAAACGTAATCAGGGTTGCCGCTGCCGGTCCAGCCGCACATGCGGCAACAACCATCGCCCAGCTTGCGCAGCGCGCTTGCCAGCGCGCAGATCGTCGGGGGCTCAAACACGGTTTTTTAGTGAGGGGTGCTGCAAGTTTTGTCATCCTATTTCTCCATGGTCGGTTGAGCGGGAAGGGGCAATGCCGTCCCTGATCCCATTACGCATGAGCAGGGAATCTGGATGCAGTTCATCTGGGTATTTGCATCACGCAACATTCCCGTTCACTTGGCGACAATGTCGCCTTTCATCGCCGCCAGCGCACCCAATAGTTCGGTTTTCTCTTTCTCCGGCACGTTGAATTTGTTCAGCGACTTCACCAGATCGTCCACCAGCGCGTTGAAATGCACCTCGGCGGCACCCATGCCGGCATGCGTCGCTTTCATACTGCGGCCTTCGTATTTGCATGGGCCGCCACTGGCTTCGCAAATCTGGTTGACCAGCATACTGTTCAGACGCGGGATATTGGCGCTGGCAAAAAATCCGTTGATACGGCTATCTGCTGCGACGTTGTCGATGAAATCGTCAACCACGGCCTGGATCGCAGGCTTGCCGCCGAGACGGTCGTAGAGAGTTTTCTGCGGCGCGCTCTGCATGCCGGAGCAGGCTGCAAGCAGTGCAACAAGTGACAGCGCAGACAAAGTGCGCCGGGTTGTAGTGTGCATGATGGTTTCCTTGAATGTTCGGGGCAATTCCCGATGCCATTACGCGGCAACATCGTGACCGGATGCATGCATCCGGTTTGCAGGTGGCTGCGTATTAGCCTGAAATGAATACGCAAAAAAACCGGAATGATGATGTGAACCTGCCGCTGAACCTGCCGGATTCAAGCGTTATACTGGGTCGGATGATTACAGACGCGATACCTGCCAAAGTCGAACAATCTGAGGTGCTGGCAGCCCTGATCCAGCACGTAGCCGCAGGCGATGAAGCCGCACTCAGCCGCCTGTATGATTTGACGCTGTCGCGCGTCTACGGCCTGGCGCTCAGGATTACCGGTCGCCGCGATCTGGCCGAAGAAGTCTGCGTGGAAACCTACTGGCAAAGCTGGCGCGAGGCCACGCGCTACGACGCAGCGCGTGGCCAGCCGCTGGCCTGGTTGATGGTCATCACACGCAGCCGCGCACTGGATGCCTTGCGTCGGCTCGACAAGGTGACGTATTGCGCCGAACCCGAATTGTTTCTGGAGCACGAATCCTGCCCGCAGGGTTCGCCGCTCGACCAGCTGCTGCACAGTGAACGCGCAAGCACACTCAAGTCAGCGCTGTCTGCGCTCACCCCAGTCCAGAAGCAGTTGGTGGCACTGGCGTTCTACAAGGATCTTTCGCACCAGGAAATCAGCGACCAGACCGGGCTGCCGCTGGGCACGGTCAAATCGCATCTCAAACGCGCACAAGACTGCTTGCGCGGTGTGCTCTGCCAGTCATAAGGCTTAATGATGAACTACAAAACCACGCCCTCCGTACTCGATGCCGCACTGATCGAAGCGCTCGCCAGCGCCACACCGCCACTCGCGCCCGATGCTCGTGCCGCTGCACGAATGCGCGAACAACTGTTTCAGCGCGTACATGCGCCCGCACAGGATTTTTTGTTTATACATAGCCATGAAGGCGAATGGACTCGTTTATTAAAAGGAGTGGAACTGAAACTGCTGCGGCAGGATGAGCAAAGCCGTTCGTATCTGTTGCGCATGACACCCGGCGCACGCGTACCTCCCCACGAACATCCGCTCGACGAAGAATGTCTGGTGCTCGAAGGCGATGTCACGCTCAACGGCGTGCTGTGCCGCGCGGGCGACTACCATCTGGCGCAGCAGGGCAAACCGCATGACTGGCTGACATCCGAAACCGGCTGCCTGCTGTTTATTCGCGGCGCTGCCGGACATCACACTCACCGCTAATGCGGTGCACTTGCTTCAGTCTGGCGTTCGCAGCCATGATGGCGGCCATGCCCGCATTCGCCGTCGAACCCGCCGTGCCCGAACCCGCCACGCCTGAACGCTATGCAGCCCCCGCCTGGCTGCCCGGCGGCCATCTGCAAACCATTTACACCAGCCTGTTCATCACGCAGCCGCAGGTGGATTACCGGCGCGAACGCTGGGAGCTGCCAGACGGGGACTTTCTCGATCTGGACTGGGTTGGCTGGGACGGGGTTGACGGCGGGCAAACTGCCCCCGTGGTCGTGCTGTTTCACGGGCTGGAAGGCAGCTCGTCCAGTTTTTACGCGCGCGACCTGATGCACGCCGTAGAGGCGCGTGGCTGGAACGGCGTGGTCGCGCATTTTCGCGGTTGCTCGGGTGAAGATAATCGCCTGCCGCGCGCGTATTTCGCAGGCGACAGCGAAGAAATCGCGCGCATCCTGCGCCATGTCAAAGCCCGATTCCCGAATCAACCGCTGTACGCGGTCGGCGTATCGCTCGGCGGCAATGCCTTGCTGAAGTGGCTGGGTGAACAAGGCGAAGGGGCGCGCGAACTGGTGGCGCGTGCGGCGGGCATCTCCGCGCCGCTGGATTTAACTGCGGCAGGCAATGCCCTCGACAGCGGTTTCAACCGATCTGTCTACACTGCGCGTTTCCTGACCACGCTCCGCGCCAAGGCCTTGCGCAAAGCTGAGCGCTTCCCCGGTCTGCTGGATGTAGAAGGCATTCGCAATGCGACGACTTTCCGCGAATACGACACGCTGGTCACCGCACGCCTGCACGGATTTGTAGATGCGGAAGATTACTGGCTCAAGGTGTCGAGTAAACCCTGGCTCAAATCCATCCGTGTTCCGACGCTGGTGCTGAATGCAAAAAACGACCCGTTCCTGCCCTCCTCCGCGCTGCCGACAACGCAAGAGGTATCCGATGCAGTCACGCTGGAACAACCCGAAACCGGCGGCCATGTCGCTTTTCCGAGCGCACCGTTTCCAGGCAGCATCGACTGGCTGCCGCAGCATCTATTACAGTATTTTGAGCGGTAGAACCCGGCTCAGCTATCGAGACGGCTCCTGAAAATTTGCAGGTCGGCCTTTAGTCTGACTGTCGGCCTGAAGGCCGACCTACCGTAAGCCGTACTATTTGGTGGCCGAATCAATGAACAGCCGCGCCAGTTCCGCGCCGGGATCATCTGCCCGCATAAATGCTTCGCCCACCAAAAACGCATTGACCCCGTTGCTGCGCATCAATGCCACATCGACGGGCATCACAATGCCCGACTCGGTAATCGGAATGCGGTTCTGAATCGCGGGCAATAAATCCAGCGTGGTTTGCAGGCTGACTTCAAAACTGCGCAGATTGCGGTTGTTGATGCCCATCAGCGGCGTTTTCAATTGCAGCGCCGCAGCAAGCTCGTCGCTATTGTGCGACTCCACCAGCACCGCCATGCCCAGTTCGTGCGCCAGCGCTTCCAGTTCCTGCATCCGCGTCAGGCTCAGCGCCGCCACGATCAGCAGAATGCAATCCGCCTTCATCGCGCGCGCCTCGTACACCTGATACGGATCAATCATGAAATCCTTGCGCAGAACGGGCAGGCTGCACGCGGCACGGGCGGCTTGCAGATATTCCGGCGCACCCTGAAAGTAATCCTTATCGGTCAAGACCGACAGGCAGGCAGCGCCGCCGCGCTCATAACCTGCGGCAATCTCTGCCGGTTTGAAGTCGGCGCGGATCACGCCTTTTGACGGGCTGGCTTTCTTGATTTCGGCAATCACGGCGGGCTGACTGGCCGCAATTTTGGCGCGAATCGCAGCGGTAAAATCCCGCGCCGGTTCGCTATCCAGCGCCTGCGCCTTGATCTCGGCCAGAGAAGTGTGGACTCGGGCTGCGGCAATTTCATCCTGCTTGGTCGCCAATATCCTGTTCAGAATATCGCTCATGACTGGCTCACCCGAACGTAATCTGCGAGCTTGGCACGCGCCGCACCCGACGCAATCGCCTGCTTTGCCTGCAACACGCCATCGGCCAGGCTGACTGCGCGCCCGGACACATAAATAGCCGCACCCGCATTCAACGCGACAATCGCGCTGGCCGCAGGATGGCGGTTTTCCAGCGCCGCCAGCAATAGGCCGCGCGCCTCGTCAACACCATGAACGGTCAATTCACTGGCCGCGACTTGCGGCAAATCAAACAGCCCCGGTTCCAGCTCGTATTCGGACACATGACCCTCCTTCAACTCGGCGACATGGGTGGGAGACGCGAGGCTGATTTCGTCCAGCCCTTCTTCCGCATACACTACCAGCACATGACGGCTGCCCAGCCGCTGCAAAACCTGCGCAAGCTTCAAGGTCAGTTCGGCGTTGAATACGCCCAGCACCTGATTCGGCGCGCCCGCCGGATTGGTCAAGGGTCCCAGCATATTGAACAGAGTACGCACACCCAATGCGCGCCGCACCGGCGCAGCATGTTTCATCGCCGCATGATGATTGGGCGCGAACATGAAACCCACGCCGACCTCCCTGACAGCCGCCGCGACCCGTTCCGGCGACAAATTAACGTTGACCCCCAGCGCCTCCAGCACATCGGCACTGCCCGAAGTGGACGAGACCGAACGCCCGCCATGTTTGGCGACCTGCGCGCCACAGGCCGCCGCAACAAACGCCGCAGCCGTCGAGATGTTAAAAGTATGCGCCCCGTCGCCGCCAGTGCCGCAGGTGTCCACCAGATGCGGCAACCCCGCCAGCGACACCTTGGTCGACAGCTCGCGCATGACTTCAGCCGCAGCGGCAATTTCAGCAATGCTCTCGCCCTTCATCCGCAACGCCACCAGAAACCCGGCGATCTGTTCCGGCGTGTAACCGCCGCCCATCAACGTGCGCATCGCGGCCAGCATCAAGTCATGCGGCAAGTCCTGCCGCTCAAGCAGCAGGGTCAGAATATCCTTGTAAACCATTCACCACTCCGTGTGTTCCCGCCCCGAAAATGCCCGGGCATTGCTGCCTGTATCAAGGGATACGAATGTGCAGCGCCAACCGATGTCGGCGCGTGATTATATATTTACCCGCGCACCAAGCCCACGCCGACTACAGGTATCGATTCCCAAGCGTCCCGATCACGCAATCCTTTAAAAACTTCCAGCCGTGCTGACCTGCTTCATCCAAAAATCAGTATGCAGTATAAGCATCTTGACTCACGTCATTTATTCAATACACTGTACTTATGATTAAGTTCGAGTGGGATTCAGCCAAGGCTACAGCTAACGTTAGAAAGCATGGGGTTTCCTTCGATGAAGCCCAGTCCATTTTCTATGATGAGTTTGCCGTTCAATTTTTCAATGAAGAACACTCGGGTGATGAAGCGCGTTTTTTGTTGCTGGGCATGAGTGCGGAGGCAAAACTGCTTCTGGTCTGTCACTGCGAACGGGATGCAGGAAACGTCATCCGCATCATTTCTGCCCGCAAGGCGACCAAGCGTGAAAGTACTTTTTACGGAAGTGAAATGCCATGAAAGCCCAATACGACCTCTCCAAGATGAAGTCACGCAGAAATCCCTACGCATCAAAGCTCAAGAGGCCTGTGACGATGCGTCTATCAGAAGACGTTGTTGCCTATTTCAAGGGTATGGCAGCTGATGCCGGTGTTCCTTACCAGAGCCTTATCAATCTTTACCTACGTGACTGCGTTACGCAGCATCGGCAGGTACAGATTGCCTGGCCAGCCAAGTCTTAGTTCTCCGCTCCAGGGAAACCTCAGCGCAGGGTAAATGGGGTCGGTAAATGCACCGGTAAACGGTGTCAGACCCTGAGGTTTCCCCACGAATCACGCAGCCATAGCGCGATTGATTGCGGCGCTCGCCTGACTTCGCAACTCATGCCAAATCAGCCATGAGGCTTTGAGTTTTCGCAGTAGCGCAGGTGAATCGATCACGCGCTTTGCCAGCATCATCACCGATAGTTCAGCACGGTCTTTACGGCACGTGCTCGCCAATTGCAGATGTAATTGCGCGTTCTTTGCGGCCTCGCCAATCAGTCGTTTCGCCATTTGCGCGATATGCCCGATCAACAGCAGCGCTTGCAG
>JAYVLR010000033.1:0-4068 GCA_043759395.1 Thiobacillaceae bacterium | reverse complement strand
GGCGGAAACAGGTAGGGAATACTCAGTATTGATCCGGCCATTCAAAAATTTCCAGATGAAGTGGTAGTTCGTCCGCTACGGTAGTCCTGTCAGATTCCCGTGTGGCCGGATCAATAGCCAATTTAAACAGGCGGTTATTGAGACGGCTCCCGCCCTCAATCGAAGGCGCAGCTGACTGTACGCTTGCCGCTATGTTCAAACTGTTTAATGGCCGTCTCAATAACATCCGACACACATCCCCGGCCGGTACAGGCTCAAGTCAGCAAGGGATGCATCCACACGAACAATGCCTTCCCCTGCGATGCGGCAAGCTGCGACAGTTCGGCCAGCTCCATCACCAACTCCTGCACCTCGTCGGCATCCAGCTGATCCTGCTCGAACTCCTCGGTGGCAGCCAGTTCAAAGGCGACGTTTTCAAGTGCGTCCTCGTCAAGCCCGGACAGTTTCTCCACTGCTTCGTCGGCCACGCGCAATACCATCACACCTTCGACACTGACGTAGACTGGCTCATACAGATAAACCGCCTGCTCGAATTCATCTCCGGTCAACAGGCAATGCAGGGTCGCAATTTTGGCCGAATCAATGCCGCGCCGCTCAATCCCGCTCCAATTATCCACCGGATGCAAGGATTCGCCGATGGCCGCGACTTCATCTTCTTCGGCGGCGACAATGTTGGTGAGTATGCTCAATGGTGTCTCCTTGAATATTACTGCGCTAAATTTTATGTTTAAGTTGAAAACCATTAACCACAGAGGCACAGAGACGCAGAGGTAAAACAAATAGAGTGAAACTCGCGTTCCTTAAAGATACCGCCCCTACGGGACATATCTCTATGCCTTCGTGTCTCTGTGGTGAGCGGTTTTTTAGAGCCTGTTTTATCCTGCCCGCTTAATAAGCAGGCAGACCGCTTCTGCCGCGATGCCCTCACCGCGCCCGGTAAATCCGAGTTTTTCCGTCGTCGTGGCTTTGACGTTCACACGCGAAACCGCTACCCCCAGATCGGCAGCGATATGCGCCGTCATGCTGGCGATATGCGGTGCCATTTTAGGCGCTTGCGCGATGATGGTCGCATCCACATTGCCGACGTTCCAGCCCAGACCGGCAATCCGCCCCGCAACATCGCGCAGCAACTTGCGACTGTCGATCCCGGCATAAGCCGGGTCGTTATCTGGAAAATGTCGGCCAATATCGCCCAGGCCTGCGGCACCGAGCAGCGCATCGCAAATCGCATGCAGCAATACATCGGCATCCGAGTGGCCGAGCAAGCCGCGCTCGTGCAGGATCTCTACGCCGCCCAGAATGAGCTTGCGCCCGGCAGCAAATGCATGCACATCAAAACCATGGCCGACACGCATATCCGGGATTAAAAAATCAGCCATCGAGGTGTTCCATGCTGTGCTCCAAAATCAAGCTGGCGAGTTGTAAATCGCGCGGGCGGGTCACTTTAAGATTGCGGCTATCGGCTTCGACCAGCAGTGGAAAAAGGCCGAGCTGCTCGATGGCAGAAGCCTCATCGGTAACGCCCGCCCCCGCCGCGAGCAAGGCGCGTTTCAGCAAACCATAGCGAAACATCTGCGGCGTTTGTGCCTGCCACAACCCGGCGCGCGGCTTTGTCGCGACCACACGCCCGTCCACATTGGCACGCTTCAGCGTATCCGCTACCGGCACCGCCAGCAGGCCGCCAGTCGCATCGCGCTCGACCGCATCGATCAGTCGCGCCAAGGCTTCGCGCGGCAAACACGGGCGCGCGGCATCGTGTACCAGCACCCAAGTGTCATCGGCATATTTTCCGGTCAGCGCGTTCAAGCCGTTCAACACCGATTGCGCCCGTGTCTCGCCGCCGCAGCGCAACACCTGCAAACGGCCTTGCCATTCCGACCAGTCATAGGCATCCCAATGCGCATCTCTGGGCGACACCACCACCACAATCAAATCAATACGCGGCTCGCGCGCCAGCGCCCGCAAGGCATGAGCGATCAGGGGCTGGCCGTGCAGCGGCAGATATTGCTTGGGGCAGTCAGACTGCATGCGGCTGCCCGCACCGGCGGCGGGGACAAGAGCGATATTCATTGGGTGATTATAAGTAAAAGCGCGGCTTCGATCTGAACGACAACACGAGAACAGCTCGAAACATTTGTGTCAGCAACCGACCAGAAACAGGCTTTCAAATGAAAAAACGCGCCGACTCGGCCACTCCATCGGCACAACCGTTTCCAAAAAAACTGATCCAAAAAACACCTCAACCCCCGCTATCAACCGGCAACAAAATCTCGAACCGTACCCGCGCCCAAGGATCGCGCGACTCCGCCAGCCGGGTAATCCGTGCCGTAAGTTTCAAGCCACGATCCAGAAAACGCGCCACATCGCCGTTCTCGCGCTGCGGCACATAACCGATGTGCTGGCCACGCCATTCCACCCGCACTGCGCGCGAGTCGTGCGTATTTTCAGGCTCGCGTATCAGGCTCAGACTGTCACCTACGCGCATGTCCGGCCACAGTTTTTTGCCTGCATGAAACTGAAAACCGGCCAGCGGTGAATTCTGTAGCAGGATGTGGGCATCGATTTCGCCCGCGCTTGCCTGCGCCGTCAAAAGGCCGCAACACAGAATCAGAACATGGCGTAACGGTACCTGACGCACGCTTAAATCCCGGCAAACCATTCATAACCCTGATCTTCCCAATACCCGCCTTTGCCCCCAGCGATGTCGGCAAAGCTGTCTACCAGCTTTATTTCCATCACGTATTTAGCCATTTTGTAACCCAGCTGGCGCTCGACCCTCAACCGGATCGGCGCGCCATTTTTGACGGGCAGCGGCGCGTCGTTGAGCGCATAGGCAAGTATCGTTTGTGGATGCCGCGCATCGTCCATATCGATGCTTTCGTAATAGGCCGTGCCCAACATGTCCATCGGGTCAGCACAGAAAAAAACAACATAGCGGGCGCCGCCTTGGGGCTGGGCTCGTTCCAGCAGGCGGCTTAACTGCACGCCCTGCCATTTTGCGATGGCGCTCCAGCCCTCGACACAATCGTGCCGCGTGATTTGAGTACGGCTCGGCAAAGACTTCAATTGATCCAGCGTATACGTTTCCGGGCGCCCGACCAGACCGCTTATATGGAGCTGGTAATCTTTGAACCCGTTGGCGACGAGCGCTTGATAGGCCGGGCTGTCGGGGTTATCGGTACCGTTGCTTCGAAACTCGGGCGAAATGTCGGCCGGGCTGAACTCCTGCGCCATTGCGCGACGCGGCACGATCAGTTTTTGTGCGGCCTGCGTCAGCTTTTCTGCACTGGACAAGATTTTGGGGAACCACTCGCTTTGCGACAACTTGTCGCACCCCGCAAGAAAAATACTGCTGCTGGCGGCTGCAGCATGCGCCAGAAACCGGCGGCGACGAGGTTCATGTGCGCTCATGTTCAGACTCCTGCGGCGTAATGCGATAACGTCCGGTAATCATCGAACGCAGGTTGTTCCACACACCGCTGACGATCACCTCAAATACATGGATCAAGACAAAAGCGACCAGCATCCAGGCCGCAATAAAGTGCAGCGTGCGCGCCGACTGGCGTCCGCCGAGCAGATCAACCCAGCCGGGCAGCAGTGCATTCATCCCCGGCGACATGGCCACTCCTGCCACAATCACGAGCGGGAACAAGCCGAATATCACGGCGAGATACGCCAGCTTTTGCAGAATGTTGTAATGCCTGGCTGCTTCACCGCGCGGGTGTCGCAAACGCACATGATCCCTGAGCGACTGGCCGAGGGTGCGCCAGTCGCGGCGAGTCGGCGCAAGATCGTGCGCCAGGTGGCGGCTGGCCAGCGAATACAGCACATACGACACGCCATTGATGAGCAGCAGCCAGGCAAAGAAAAAATGCCAGCGCCGCGCCATCGAAAGCCATTGTGGTCCTGGCACGGTGATCCAGGCCGGGAAGCCGCGCGCATTTTGGCGCCCGTCGGCATCGGCAGAGGTGCCCAGCACGCCGGTCGTATCGAAGGCATAGCCAAACACACGGGTGATGCCAACGAGCCGGCCTTGCGCATCCTGCTGTGCGTCCATTTGCAGCAACG
>JAYVLR010000032.1:0-3008 GCA_043759395.1 Thiobacillaceae bacterium | reverse complement strand
GCCGAATCTGCCCACGAAGGCTTCCACCCGTTCTGCCAGATCGAGGTCTGCTTCGAGCTGGCCGGCTTGCGCCAGAGTGAACGCGCTTGCAAACAGGCGTTGGTCGGTGGTGGCGAGATGTTGGCATTCTTTGCGCACGACGCGCGCCAAAAACTGCAGGCGCACTGCGATTCCGGGTTCCACTGTCATAGCAATCGTCCCTCTTTGAATGCAATCTCGTGGATGGGCAGGCGCATCAGGTTGGGCGCGCTGAGCAGTACGTCTACTTTGCGGCCAAACATGGCGCGTGATACGAGCGCGGACATCTGCGCGGACATCAGTGCGGGATTGTCTACGGGCTCCGGTAATTCGAGCATCAGGTCGAGGTCGCCCCCGTGTGCTGTGTCATCAAGTCTGGAGCCAAAAACGCGCACGCGGGATTGGCTCCCGCCCACTTGGCGAGCAAGCTGGCGAATCACTTGAATTTGGTCATCAGTCAGGCGCATGGATGGGCTGTTTCAGGTGCGTGTATACGCGCGATACCATTCGGTCCAGCGCGCAATCCCTGTGGCAAGTAAAGTCTTCGGCTCAAACCCCACGTCGCGCTTCAGTTCTTCGATATCGGCGTAGGTGGCTTCGACGTCGCCGGGTTGCATCGGCAGAAAATTTTTCTGCGCAACTTGCCCGAGCGTGTCTTCGATGGTTTTGATGAAGGTCATCAGCTCCACCGGCTGATGGTTGCCGATGTTGTAGACCTTGTACGGCGCGTAGCTGGAAGACGGGTCGGGCGTGGCGCGGTCGAACGCCGGGTTAGCGGCCGGGATGCGGTCGAGCACGCGCACGGTGCCTTCGGCGATGTCTTCGACGTAGGTGAAATCGCGCTGCATTTTGCCGTGGTTGAACACGTCGATCGGGCGGCCTTCGAGGATGGCGGAGGTAAACAGCCAGGGCGACATGTCGGGGCGACCCCACGGGCCGTAGACGGTGAAGTAGCGCAGGCCGGTGGTGGGCAGGCCGTACAGATGGCTGTAGGTGTGCGCCATCAGCTCGTTGGCTTTTTTACTGGCGGCGTACAGGCTCACCGGATGATCGACGTTGTCGTGTACCGAAAACGGCATTTTGGTATTGGCGCCATAGACGCTCGAGCTGGACGCGTAGGTCAGATGTTCGATGCCGTTGTGGCGGCAGCCTTCGAGAATATTGCCAAAGCCCACCAGATTGGTCTGGATGTAGGCGTGCGGGTTTTTCAGCGAGTAGCGCACGCCGGGCTGCGCGGCCAGGTTGATCACGCGCTGGAAGTGCCCCTTGGCGAACAGTTCTTCCATCGCCATGCGGTCGGCGATGTCGCCTTTGACGAAGCTGAAATTCGCAAACGCCTTGAGCTGTGCAAGACGCGCGAGCTTTAACGCCGGGTCGTAGTAATCGTTGAGGTTGTCGATGCCGACGACTTCGTCGCCGCGACGGAGCAGGATTTGTGCGACGTGCATGCCGATAAAACCGGCCGCGCCGGTGAGCAGGACTTTCATTGTGTCTCCCGAATAGTCGGGCAATTTTATCATTGGCATCGGGCGAGCCGACTGTTTCCTCAACCGCAGGCTAAAATCCTGCCATGCAAAATTTGCGCCGCTGGATTGACTGGAGCCTGTATCGTTTTGCCTTGCTGCTGGCGCTGCCCGTTATTCCTGCGCGCTTGTTGTGGCGCGGGATACGGGAGCGCGGTTACTGGCGGCACTGGTCTGAACGATTTGCTTGTTGCCGTGAAAAGTTGCCGGATTCGCTGCCAACCGGCGCTTTGTGGATTCATGCGGTGTCGGTCGGTGAAACACGCGCCGCCGCACCGTTGATCGCGGCGCTGCGTGCGCGCCATCCCGATTTGCCGGTACTGCTGACATGCATGACCGTGACCGGGCGCGCCACGGCCAAGGCGTTGTATGGCGACTTTGCCCGCGTCTGCTACTTGCCGTATGACTACGCCCGGTTGATGCGGCGTTTCATCATGCGTGAGCGGCCACGTGTTGGCGTGCTGATGGAAACCGAGTTATGGCCCAATTTGATACAGGAAGCGGCGCGCGCCAAATTGCCGCTGGTGCTGGCGAATGCGCGTTTGTCCGCACGCTCGGCGCGCGGCTATGCGCGCCTGCCTGCGTTGATGCGCGATAGCCTCGCCGGGTTTCACGCTATCGCGGCGCAGACGGATGCGGATGCGGCGCGCCTGGCGCAACTGGGCGCGCGCAAAGTCGAAGTGACGGGCAGTCTCAAATTTGATGTGAGCGCGTCTGCGGCGCAGGTGCAAACCGGGCAGGCGTGGCGCACAGCCTGGGGCGCAGCGCGTCCGGTGTTGCTCGCGGCGAGCACGCGCGCAGGCGAAGAGGCGGCGATTCTGCCAGCCTTTGTCGCGAGCGCGCCATCCGATGTATTGCTGGTGCTGGTGCCGCGCCATCCGCAGCGCTTTGATGAGGTTGCGGCCAAGCTCCAGGCGAGCGGGCTGAAATGGATACGCCGCAGTCAGCTGCAGCCGTCTGCGCCGCTGGATGCGACGATCCAGGTCGTGCTGGGCGACAGCCTGGGCGAGTTGTTTGCTTATTACGCCGCCTGCGATCTGGCGTTTGTCGGGGGCAGCCTGCTGCCGTTCGGCGGACAGAATCTGATCGAGGCATGCAGCGTGGGATGCCCGGTGCTGATCGGGCTGCACACGTTCAATTTTGAAACCATCGCGCAGACGGCAATTGAAATGGGCGCGGCGCGGCGGGTTGAGAATGCGGATGAATTAATCGTTACCGCATTGCGCTTGTTGGCGGATGCTCCCGCGCGCGCGGCGATGGGACAAGCTGGTGTAGCGTTTGCCGCGCGCCACCGGGGGGTAGTGGCGCGGGTGGCAGCGCTTATCGAGCCGCTGTTAGATAGCCGTCGATTTCCGCCAGATCCGATGCCTTGAGTGCGCCTGCCGCCGCCTTGAGATTAAGCCCGGACAGGAGGAAGTTATAGCGCGCAGCCGCCAGATCGCGTTGCGCCGACAGCACCTGCTGCTG
>JAYVLR010000031.1:0-11327 GCA_043759395.1 Thiobacillaceae bacterium | reverse complement strand
TCAACGAGACGGCAACACATCCACTAACAGGAGTATCGCAATGAAAAGCAAACTGATCGCAAAAACCCTGGGCTTGATTGCATTGGCAGGCGTCGCGGTGACAAGTCCAATAGCCCAGGCGAATGACTGGCAGGACGATAATAATCGCAATAATGGCTACAGCGAGTCGGGCGATGATCGGAGCGCCTACCCAATGGAGCGACTGCGCGAAGGATTTCGCTTCGCGCAAATTGTGAATGATCGCCAGGATCAGCAGCTGGATGCAATTATGGCTGGGGTGGTCAATAATGGCCTGAGTAAAAGTATGTTTGTACGCTTGATGCAGGAACAGAAAAACATCCGGGCGTTGGAGCGCAGCTTCATGAGTGACCGGTTCATGACCGAGCCGGAATTTCGCAGGCTGAACCGCAGTTTGGACGTGGCAGAGCGTAATATCCGGGTTGCCCAACAAAGCGACCATCACCAACGGTATTCTCAGCGTCCGTGGGCAAATTTCTAAGCGGGGCTTCAAACCAGCATAGCAATTGATCCCTAAGCACGCGCTTGGTTTTTCGGCTTTGCCGGTCAAGCTGACGAACGAGCCGTGGGCGCAGGTGCGGCAGATTGCAATCCAACGCGCACGTCCTATGCAATTTCCTCATTGGCTATCGAGTCTTGCCGCTGTTTTACCGGGATAAGCGTTATCGATAACGCCCCGATCAGGCAAAGCTCATTCGAAGCCAAAATCTGGCTGTGAGAATTTGACCTGGATTCACGGCTTGGATTCAGCTTGCCGGACGCCGCGCACCGCACTAAACTGTGGCTTCGTAGTTTTTTGAATTCCCGATCACCGAGTGGCCATTCCATTTTTTCGTAAAGGCAAGGACAAACCGCCTGCGAATATCGCAGCGCGCGTTACGGGTGCGCCCGCTCCCAGCATCGGCAACTCGCCGACGAAGGGTCTGTATACCTGGGCTTCGGGCGCTTCGGGGATCACGGTTCAAGAATCCAGCGGCGTGCCGCAGTCGGCGATTGACGAAGCCGCTATCTTTTACGCCAGCAACCAGATCGACGCGACCGAAGAGGTGCTGACCTCGCTGTTGGCCAGCGATGATGCGCGCGCCTGGCATATGCTGTTTGATCTCTACCGCATCCTCGGGCGCGAAAAGGATTTTGAGCAGATTGCGCTGGATTATGCGGTGCGCTTCGAGACTTCGCCGCCGGTGTGGCGTTCGCCTAAACTCAAAAAAACGCTGGCCGCACCCGCCAGCACGCACGCTTTCCCCGCCTTGCTGGATGCCGCGTCCGTGCAGGCACTCAATCTTGCCCTGGCTGACGCAGATAAGAGCAGCCCTGTACTGCTGGATTTTGCCTGCATCCAATTGGTGGATGAAAAAGGGGCCGACGCGTGTATCGCCACGCTGGAGGCCGCGCGCACAAGCAAACGCAAATTGCAGGTCAGCGGCGTAGATCGTCTGATTCAATTGCTGCTGGATTTGAATCGCGCAACCCAATCCCGGCCAGTTCACTGGTTGTTTCTGTTACAGCTCTACCAATTGCTGGGCCGCCAGAACGAGTTTGAAGATCTGGCCGTGGATTATGCGGTGCGTTTCGAGGTCTCGCCGCCCTCATGGGTTGCGGCTCCGGCAGTTCAAGTCGTGGCGGCTCCCGCAGCCATTCCCGCCGGCGATGCCTTTACGCTTAGCGGCGAAATTACGCCCGCCAACAATGCCGCATTGCAGGAATTAAAAGCCTATGCAGCCGGGCATACTGACGTGGTCGTGGATATGGCACAGGTCACGCGGGTGGACTACGCCAGCGTGAGCCAACTCATCAGTCTCCTGATGCAGTTTCTTACTGGCGGCAAAAACATCACCCTGCGCGGCCACAACGCGCTGGTGCATGAACTGTTTCGCGTCATGGGCATCGACCAGATGGTGCAACTGGTGCCGGGCAAATTGACCTGAGCCTTGCGTTCGGGTTTTTGATCGCGCCCAGCTTTATTTGATGATGGTGTCCGCCGTCTTGCTGCACGCGAAAATCTCGCGCGCGATGTCCGGTAAGTTTTTTACGCTCCGCTGTTCCACACCCCAAAGCCCATGAAACCCGAAACCAATCTGCCCATCAGCACCAGCAGCAAAATCCTCACTTCCATTCTGTTTGGCAGCCGCTGGCTGCAAGTGCCGCTCTACCTCGGCCTGATCGGCGCCCAGCTGGTCTACGTCGTGCATTTCATGGTGGAGTTGGAGCATCTTGTCGCCGGCACCTTCAAGCTCGGCGAAGAAGCCATCATGCTGATCGTGTTGGGGCTGATTGATGTCGTCATGATCTCCAACCTGCTCATTATGGTCATCGTGGGTGGCTACGAAACCTTCGTCTCACGTCTCAATCTCGAAGGCCACCCCGACGAACCCGAATGGCTGTCGCACGTCAATGCCAACGTGCTCAAGGTCAAACTCGCCACCGCCATCATCGGCATTTCGTCGATCCACCTCCTCAAGACCTTTATCAACGCCCACAACCTGGATGATAAGGTGCTGCTGTGGCAGACCGTGATCCACATGGCTTTTGTTTTGTCCGCGATTTCAATTGCCTACATTGACAGGCTGATGCCGCATCCGCCAAAGCACTAATCGAACGCGCTGGCCTGCGGCGTACTCGCCGCTTTACTTGACAGAATCCAGGCTCGCCAACTGCATGGCCGACGACACCCTGACCGCCTTGATCGCCAGATTCAAGGTGATGTCGTTGCTGACGAGCAGCGCATATTTTCCCATATTGAATTCCGAACGCTTGATCGTGACGGTCGCATTGGCATCACAGGTATCCACCTTGAGTATTAGGTGGGGCATGCATTGGAAATAAGTGATGGCAAGCATTACGGGCTTGGTCACGCCTTTGATCGTGAGTTCGCACGACATGATGGACTGGTCGCCGTTAAGCGACATTTTGCTGGACTTGAACGTGATCCCCGGATGGTTGGCGGTATCGAAAAATCCGCTGCCTGTATCTGTTTATTGAACAAAGCGTGACCGGTATTCACTGAGGTGGCATCGATGGTTACCTCAGCCGAGCCGGTTTTAGCCGCAGGGTCGAATACCACTTTGCCGCTGATTTTATCAAACTGGTGCGTCTGGCTCGACAGTCCCAGTGTGGTAAAGCTGAATTGCGAAGTCGTATGGTTATTGTCAATGACGTAAGTCTCAGGCGTGGCCTGCGCTGCGACAGAAAATGCAAGCAGCGCGGTCAGTATGGCAAGACGCTTCATGAGGTGCTCCTGTGGAAATGTTGCTGCCCAGAAGGGCTGTGCATAGAACTATTTTTATACGCGGTCTCGACGTATGCGCAGCCATTAACGCAAACAGCCGAAATTCCAACACGCTGCGTCGAACAGGCAACCTTTCTGAAAATCGTTCTTCCACGGGCGGCATCTTGTAATGCACTAATGCCGCCATCGACATTACTTATTGGCTGCCCTTCTCCCTCCGGCGGAAAATGGCGCGATCAATTTTCCGGAGAGCACTATGGCAACGCGTGACACCCTATCCCCCAAAGAGGCGCAGTGCAGTGGCGGCGCAGATTATGCCGCGCTGGCGCTGGAAGCCTTGCAGGAGCCTGCCGATGCAGCCTATGCAAAGGAATTGATGGATCGCGTGTCGGGGGATTGCCAGTTCACCAAGGATCTGGCGGCGTGCGCGATTGTGTACAAGGCGCTGGGTGACCAGAAGCAGGCAGAAGAATTACTCGGCACCGCTGAAGATTACTGTATGAGCGGCGAGGAGCAGGTTGCACTGGCCGAGGCTAAATTCAAGGTACTGGGCGACAAGGCAGCGGCGATCGGCTCATATGAGAGAGCGTTGAAGGAATCCAGCAACCTCGACCCATTGATTGCCCTGGCCAGGAACGTGATGGCCGTGATTGCCGACAGCGCGTTTGCCAAGAAGGTGCTGGAAAAGGCCGAGGCAAAAATCTCGCGTGCGGTGGAATTCGGCAAGCTTGCCAGCGCTGCTGCCGAGCATTTGCTCGACAAGGATTATGCGGCGGCAATTTTCAACAGGGCAGCAGAAAAATTATCCAGCGTGCCGGATTTGCTGGCACTCGCAGGTGAAGTCACCAAAACCCTGGGCGACCCGGCGCGCGCCCGTGCGCTGTATCAGCGCGCGCTGGAAGGCGCTACCGATTTTTCGGCGGCCAAAACCCTGATCGAATCGGCCAAACAGGCGGGAGACGCGGCTTTCATGCTGGCCGCGCTGACCAAGGCAGGCAGCCTCGCTAGCGCCACGGGCGACTACATTGAATTGGCAGAAGGCCTCGTCACCGTAGGCGACAAACCGGGTGCGGCCGCGATGCTGGACAAGGCCGAAGAGGCTGTCGCCGGCCTGAACGAAATGCAGAAACTGGCCGATGCGGTAGAAAAACACCTGGCCGACGATCTGGAACGCGTAACCCGCGTCAAAGCCAAACTGGAAAAACGCCAGGCCAATCACACGCGTTATCTGGAATTCCAGCAGCTTGAAAAAGAAGCCTCCAACGTCAAGCAGTATCTGGCACTGGCGGACCGGGTCAACACCGAGCTGGAAGACCCGTTCTACGCAGCCAAGTTGATTGAGGCCGCCGAGACGATGCTGAATGGCACGGGCTATCAGTTCTCGCGTTACAAGCCGGTGATGCAAGCGGTAGACCGCAATCTGGACGACACTGCATGGCTGTCGCGCTTGCTCGACCGTGCGGCGGAAAACGCCACTGACTTCATTTCGTTCAAGGATCTGACCGTCAGCGCAGCGCAGTTGAAGCACCGTGAACTGGGCGTATCCAAGGCGCGCGCTTATCTGGCGGCGCGTGAAAAGGCATTGTCGCAAGACGCCAACGCGTCGGTATACGATTTTGCCAAACTGGCTGAAGCTGTCTACGCTGCGACACAAGACAGCGACGCTGCCGGGCGTATTCTGGAGGGCGCGCGCGCCCGGGCAGGCGATCATTTCGCACTGATGCACCTGGGTCGCCTGTATGCCGCCATGGGCAATACCGCCAAGGCCGACGAACTATTCACGGCGGCAGCTTTGGCGTGTAAATCGGGCGATGCCTGCATCCAGTTCATCGACCGCCTCAAAGGCTATGCGCTCCCTGCGGAAACGCTGCGCAAGTGGTACACCGTATGCGGGCAGGGGCTGTCAGCGCCCGCCGACAAGTTGCGCTGGGTCGAAGGCATCGCCGATGCGCTGAACGACAAAACGTGGGCGACCGCAGCGTATTCCGAGCTGGCGGACACGATGCCAGCCGGGCTGGCATCGCGTTTTGCAAAAAGCCGCCAGTCGCGTGCCGACATGAATTTCTATGGCGCGGTGCGTCGGCATTAAGTCTGGCCTATAACCCTTTCAACAGCCCGGTTGTACGGGCTGTTTTTATTTGTAGACTGCGAGTATGGTTCTTTTGAACTGGAGCGCTTCATGGTCGAGAATCTGTCCGAACTGATCGATACGGTGCAAAAAAACTGCACCATCACCGATGCCCGTCATGCCCGCGACATGACGATGTGTACCTTCCTGCTCGAGATGCGCGAATACTACCGCTGGGAAATGGAAATCCCATTTCATGCCCGCGTCCCGAAGGACGAACTGGGCGACTGGCTTAACGCGCGTGAAAACATCTGGAACACGGTCGAAGAGGAGGAATTCGAGCCCCTGCCCTTAAATGCAGGCGGCACGGGGCTATTTGAGGTTGACCCGTTTGAATCCGATGCGGTGAACCGAGAATTGATTCCGCAAGGGCTGGTTTACAGCAGCGGCCTCGGGCGCTTTCGCAAGCCGCATTTTGTGCTCGCGCAATTGCAGCGCCAGGAACAGCGCGAAGGTCTGAACGTGCTGGTGGCGGGGTGCGAATACGCACGCGACCTGATCGCGCCGCCCGCGACACTGCGCAACGGTACGATTTTTTTGCGCATGGACTCCATCCGCAGACTGCTGTGGAACAAATACGAGGAATGGCAGTGGCGCGAAAAAGACAGCGCGCTGGGGCGGGCGTTTACGCACTATGGCTTTGAGCGCGACCTTGAGCGCGGCCTGGATTGCATGGCCGATGCCGAAAGTGAAACCATGATCCTGCATGAGATCGGTGAAGCGCGTGCCGAAAAACTGCTAGGCGCGCAGTGGGGCGACATGCTCGGGCAGCTCACCTCCAGACACGCAGAATTGCTGGCACGCGCAGTTCGCGACCACCTGGCCGATTGCCTGGTGACCCTGCCGACGCTACTGCAACGCGAAGCCTACGGCTCGTTGCATTTTTATATTGCCAATCTTTCCGGCTTGCGGCGGGCGCTGTTTCCTGCGCTCTCAAACGCTTACGAAGACTGGCATATCAGCCGCGATAGCGCGGGGCTGAGTGCAGCCGCCGTCCGGGGTGAAGTCCACTGGCTGGTTGTGGCGCGTCGGTTAATGGCCGACTACAACGATGCCCCCCAAAACGGAGATGCCCGGCTAAACCAGCTAGCCGGGCATCTCGAACCCATCAGTTTGTGAGGTTTACGCCGTCACGCTTTGCCCCACCATCTCGGCAATGTTATCCAGCAACTGCTGTTCCTGATAGGGCTTGCCCATATACACGTTCACCCCGATTTCCAGCGCGTGATTGCGATGCTTGTCAGCCGTGCGCGAAGTGATCATGATGATCGGTATCAGCTTCAAGCGCGGATCATTGCGCATCACCCGTGCCAATTCAAAGCCGTCCATGCGTGGCATTTCCACGTCGAGCAGCACCACGTCCGGAATCAGATCCTGCATTTTTTCCAGCGCATCGACGCCGTCCTTGGCCGTATCCATGCGATAGCCTTCGCGCGTGAGCAGGCGGCTGGTAATTTTTCGTACCGTCAGCGAATCATCCACCACCAGCACCATCGGTGCTTGCTGAATTTCAGGCGCATCCGGCATAGATGTGGAAAACGCCTGATCGCGGCTTTCCTTGGGCTGACTCATCCAGCGCAAAGCCAGCGGCACCGGGTTCAGAATCAGAATGATCCGTCCATCGCCGCGCACCGTAGCACCGGCAATGCCCGTCACCCGTGCTAGTTGCGGGCCGATATTCTTGACCACAATTTCGCGCGTGCCCTCAATGCGATCGACCAGTATCGCGGCCTGACTATTACCACTTTTGAGCAGGACGACCGCATTAAAACGCTGCACCTCGTGAACCGCATCCGCCTGGCCCAGCAGGTGCGGCAGATAGCTCAAAGGATAACGCGCGCCGCGCCATTCCACTTCGCGAGCGGCAAGGGCGGCAGCCAGCGGTTCGGGTTTAAGTTCCAGCACCTGCTGCACCAGGGTGGTCGGCAAGGCGTAATCCTGTTTGCCTGCGCTGAACATCACCGCCTGCGTCATCGCCAGGGTAAGTGGCAGATAAATACTGAACTGCGTGCCTCCGCCGGTCGTCGAGCTGATATCGATGCGCCCGCCCAGCGCGGCAATTTCGCTCTTCACCACATCCATGCCGACACCCCGGCCCGATACTTCGTTGATCTGTTCTGCAGTGGAGAATCCAGCGGCAAAAATCATCTGTGCCAACTGTGCTTCGGACGGCTCGATCCCCGGCGTCAACATGCCCAGCGCCAGCGCTTTTTCGCGGATGCGGCCAAAGTTCAGACCCGCGCCGTCGTCTTTCACCGTCAGCAACATCTCATTGCCAGACTGCTGCGCAATCAGCGTGATTTCACCAAACTCGGTCTTGCCTGCGGCTTTGCGGGCCTCAGAACTTTCCACGCCGTGTGCCAGCGCATTGCGCAACATATGCTCAAGCGGTGCGGTCATTTTTTCCAGCACTGAGCGGTCAATTTCCAGCTCGCCGCCCTGAATATCCAGTTGCGCGCGCTTGTCTACATCGCGTGCAGTCTGACGCACCGTGCGATACAAGCGATCGGCCACTGAATACAGCGGCACCATGCGCACGCGCAGCAGGTTTTGCTGTAACTCGCGATTCAGCCGGGTTTGATGTAACAGCGCCGCATCGGCCTCGCCCAGACGTGCCAGCAGGATATGTTGCACCGTCGAAATGTCGTTCACGCTCTCGGCGAGAAAACGGGTGACTTCCTGGAAACGGGTAAAGCGGTCAAATTCCAGCGGGTCAAACTGCTCACCCTGCCCCTGCGTCTGGAATGAGGATTGCATCTGTGATTCGGCCTGAATCTCGACTTCGCGAATATGCCCGCGCAGACGACCCAGCGCGTCCGACAGCTCGCCCACGTGGCGCTTGAAGTTGAACACTTCACTTTCGATCCGCGAACGCGCAATCGCCACTTCGCCCGCCTGATTCACCATGCGGTCAACCCAGTCCGCGCGCACGCGTAAAGTCAAGGCTTGCGACTCGCGCAAAATAGGTTGCGCCGCAACCGCCTCACCCATCGCAGCCACTTCCACTGCAACGGCGGAAAGCGGCTCATCCAGGGGTGCAGCCACGGATTCCAGCGGTGCCTCAACGGAATCGACTACGGTTGCCTCTCCGTTTTTCAGCCTCTCCACCGCATTGGCCAGACGATCAAGTTGTGCTTCAAGCGTATCAAAGTCAGCCGCGCTCGCGGCTACCTGGCCTTCGATTACTGCAATGACGCGCGACTCCATGACGTGCGACAACTCGCCCAGACGCATCGCGCCCACCATGCGCGCACTGCCTTTAAGCGTATGCAGATTGCGCCGCAATACGCCGAGCGCAGCATGATTCTGCGGATCGGTTTTCCAGAGTCGCAATTGCGCGTCCGTATCGGGCACCAGCGCTTCCGCCTCTTCCAGAAAAATGGGTAGAAGCTGCTGGTCAATTTCATCTTTAACATCGCGCCGCTCAAATAACGGAACGGCGGCTTTGAGCGGCGCTTTCGGGACGAGACCGGTCAAGTCGAGTGTGCCAGGCCCCGAAAGTGCTGACCCCGGTAATTTTGTCGCAGAAGGCATCAACCCGGGTAATTCTGGCGCAGAAAAGGCAGAAAAGTCTGCAATGGCAGGCACCATAACCGGTGCCGCGTATTCAATTACTGCCGTGTAATTTATTGCCAAGTAATGTGGCGGAGCCTCTTCGGCATCGGCCTCAATGCTCATCTCACCGGGCAGACGCGAGAGCTCAACCATCACTGGCGGCACCAGCAAGCTTTCAATATCGACCGCCTCATCCTGATAGGCACTTGGCGCAACGCCCGGGGCTTGCTCGTCACCCAGTTCGCCCAAGGCCGCGATCAAATCACTCGCAGCTTCTGGCATCAAGAAGACCGCGATTTGATTCAGCATGGTTTCCAGCCGCTGAACGACCGTATTGACCAGCGGCTGATGCGCGTCGGGCATCGGCCTGAATTCAAAGCGGTTCCAGTACGCTTCAAGCGTATGCGCTAGTTCCGACAAGGCGGACAATCCCGCCGTACCGGCGATGCCGCCCAGCGTATGCGCGGCACGGCGCGCTTCTTCGCTGATCGGGCGGGCTTCATTTTCGTCGCCCAATCGCGCAATTTCATCCCGGAGTGCCAGCAGCCGCTGCTGCGCCTCGGCCATGAAAATATCAAACAGTCCCGCAGAAAGCTGCATGTCGCCAATCACCCGCTTGCCGGTTTCAAGCGCGGGCTGATCTGGCGTTAGCGGGCCGGGCAGGCGACCGGATGCCTCGACCGGGCAAAATTCCGTTTCAACCGACCGCCACGCACCGAGTTCACAGACCAGCGCTTCTGCGACGCGCGTCTCAACTGCGCCATCCGCCACGACCGTTTCTTCCGGCAGGGCGGGCGCAACCGGCAAGCCGCGCGCCACCCGGTCGGCCGAAAGCAGCAGGCCGGGCACGGGCAAGGCAACGGCATGCCCCGATTGCAGCGCACCGATCCAGTCCTGAAAAATCTGTCGCGCATCCGACACCACGCCCAGCAACGCCGGGCTGGCTGGTTTGTTCTCGGCGAGCCAGGCGCTCATGAACTGTTCCATGCCCCATGCGGCCTCGCCCAGATCCGTCAGGCCCACCATGCAGCCGCTGCCCTTCAGCGTGTGAAAGCCCCTGCGAATGACGACCAGGCTTTCACGTTCAGCGGGCTGCGTGTGGCTCGTGCTCACAGCATCAGACATCGCTGCGAGAACTTCGTGTGCTTCTTCGAGGAAAATCTCCAGTAATTCAGGATCGCTGTTTTCGGGCCCGAAGGCCATCACCGACTCGGGCGCTGCCGCGATGCCGGGTGCAGGACAGGCATATTCAATCTGTGCGCTAAATTCGGACTGGGCTGCCCCTGTTTCAAGCGAGTCTGTTTCAGGCGCATGCGTTTGAGGCGAAGATAAGGCAACGTGCGAGGCCTGCGTCGCAACGACCCACCCTGGCGTGGCGGCACGCGGCGGTAAACTGAGTGCAGTCACACTCGACACGTGATGGTCCAAATCCGTATCCGGCGCTTGCACGGCACGGCTGGCGGCGAGCAGTGCGCCCACTCCGCGTTTCAAACCAGCGTCATCAATCAGCTCGGCATCACGGCCAAGCTCGACCAGCGCCTCAAGAAACTTTTTTGATGATTCCTCTCCCCCTTCATCACGCCATGCCAGGTAGGCTGCCGCCACACTGGATTTTCGCCGCCCCAGGCCAGCCTCAATGGAGTCTTCAACGACGGGATCGTTCGGCGCAAGTGCCGTGGATAAGCCAAAATCGGCCAGCACCGGCTGCAAAATTCTGGCCGCATCGGCGCGGCCCGCGCAATGCGCTTCGACATACAAACCCAGGCAGGAAAAAGCATCGGCAATCCGGCTTTTTTCACTACCAGAAGGAACGCCCTCTACCGCATAAGCTTCGACCGCATTGACTGCCGCACCCAGCAGCCCTGCCGCATCATTCAGCTCAAGCATATTCATTGCGCCTTGTGCTTGCGCGGCCAGCGGGACGAGTTGCGCCAAACCTTCACGTTGCGTCTCATCGCGGAAGAACAGGTCCAGCACTTCTTCAATTTTTTTCAAATTAGCGCCCACTTCTTGCGACATGTGGAGCATCAAGCCACGTTCAGCTACCGCCTGTGACCGCGTATCCAGCACTGCGCTGGATTTAGGCAGACTGCGACCCTCAGACAGCGCCAGCAAACGTTCATTCTGAGCGTTTGCCTGCACAGCAAAGTCGGCGCGCAAAATTTCTTCGGATTCCACTGCGTTTTGCAAAAACAATAACGTGGCTGCAATTTCCAGATTCAAATGCTCCTGCTGCTCGGCATTCAATCGCGCCGACGCAGCGCTAGACAGCGCGTTCAGTAATTGCGGTAAGGCATCCGTACCCAGCAAGCTGGCAGAGGCTTGCATCCGACCCAAGTGAGCCTGAAAGTTTTCATTCTGTGCATCGGCAGTATTCTCAACCTGCGCACGCCAGGC
>JAYVLR010000030.1:0-20284 GCA_043759395.1 Thiobacillaceae bacterium | reverse complement strand
GGGAAGCAAGCGTTGAAACTGGCGCAACTCGGCGCTTTCCAGCGAAGGGTCGGTGACCACGATGGGACGCAAAAATATCACCAGTTCGGTCTGACTATTGAGACGTTCGTGCTGACCAAAGATCGCGCCGATGCCTTCCGGGCGCGACAGACCGGGCAGGCCATCGCGGGCGTTGTTGCTGTCATCCTGAATCAGCCCGCCGAGCACCACCGTCTGACCGCTGCGCACTTGCAGCAGCGATTCCATTTCGCGCACCTGGATGACGGGGATCCTGTTGCTGACACGGGCATTGATCAGACTGGGATTGGGATCTTCAACCTCACCGACCTGACGCGAAATGGTGGGACGCACGGTCAGCGACACCATGCCGTTTTCATTGATTTGCGGCAATACCGACATCACCACGCCGACCGGTACGGTTTGTGGGGTGGTGGTAAAGGTGGTGGTGGTGCCAACGTTCGCAGTCGATACGGTGTCGGCCTTGATGGTGAAATAGACCAGGTTGTTGACGACTTTAAGCAACGCGGTCTGGTTATTCAGGGCCATCAGCTTGGGGCTGGAGAGCACTTTGGTATTGCCGAAAGATTCGAGCAAATCAATCGCCGCAGTAAACCCATTTTTGCCGGTATTGGTATAAGTGGCTTGAATGAAGGGAGTTAGCGAATTGGCCAGCGCATCCGTACCTGCCCCAAGGGTATTGATGGTCCAGCCGGTCGCATTCTGCGCCACGCGCGACCAGTCGATGCCTGCGCGATACTGGTCCTTCAGCGTAACTTCGACGATGGTGGCTTCGATCAATACTTGGCGCTGTGCCGATTGCATCACGCGGTCAAGATATTGCTGCACCAGTTCCTGCTGTTTTGCAGTGCCAAGAACAGTCACCGTGCCGGCGACCGGGTTGATGGCGACATCGTTTTTGCCGTCGAATGGCTGATTGGCAAAAGCGGTGGTGAACAGATTTGCCGCCCCGGCGCCGGCCCGGCTGGCGGCTTCGGCCTGAGACACGCGCTCGGCGCGCGCGGCTTTTTCGGCATCGAGTTGCGCGGCGCGCTCGTCATTGCTCTGCGTCACGGCGCGTGTGCCCGCGAGTATGGTGCGGATGTTGTCGGCCATCACCGTCCACAGGTCGTTATTGGACTGGCTCGCGACCGTGGTAGTGGAAGAATTGCCCGTGCTGGCAGTGGCGCCGCTACCGATGCTGCCTCCACCGGTACTGGCGATTTGCGCTGCGACGCCCACGCTGGAGGTGGTATTGCGGGCGACGTTCACATAGTTGACGCTGTAGGTTTTGACGTAAGGCGTGTCCGGCATGATCGACACGGTTTTGCCGTTCATTTCGTAGCGCAGATTGGCCTGTCGGGCGACACGGTCGAGAATTGAAGGCAGCGGCTCGCTCACCGCATTCAGCGAAACCCGTCCGGTGATGCCGGGGTGCAGGTCGATGTTGTACTTGGTGTCGCGCGCGATGGAGAACAGCAAGTCTTTCACCGGCACATCGTTGACGACCACGGTGTAGGTCGGAACGGGCGCGGCGAGACGGGGCGGCGGCAAGGTGGGTGCGGCTTTGACCGGTGCTGGCATCGTGGCATCGGGCGTGGTTGCCACCTGCTGAATATGCCCGGGTGAGGTATCAAAGCTTTTGGGCGGCACGCAGCCGCCCAGCATCATGAGCCCGGTCAGGGGCGCCGCAAGCAGCAGTCTGGATTTCAGCCTGAATATCATAGTGATCCTGATGGTATAACGACCATTCGCATTTTTCCGGCCGTCCGCAAAAACGGTGAGGGGGGAGCCTGGTTGGGCAGCTTTTGCAAGGCGACCGTGGCAAGTTTTCTGTCAGGAAACTCGCCGACCAGGATCATCCAGGCGGCTTCGCCATGGCTCAACCCGTGTAACACCCGTACCGGTTGAGGCATGGGGCGCGCGTTTAATTCACCCAGTAATACGGCTGTTGAGGCCGCATCTTTAGCCGATGCCAATTGAATGACATAAGTGCCGGGTGTCGCCGTAGCCAGCCAGCGGTCGGTTTGATGGGCCAGTTCCTCAATGTCTGTTGGGCGGAGCGGCGGCGCCGCTGGCGGGTTTGCGGGATGGGGGACGCTCATTGCGCCGGTATTCTGTTTTTTGGGTTGGGCAACCAGCCCCATGGCTTGCCAGGAAACAAAGGCGAGCAGCCCTAAGCCTGCGGCCAGTCCCGCCACGAGCCCGATCCAGGTACGCGCGTTGCGGCTGTTTGGGGCACGCGGCGAGGTTGTTTCGGCATCATGCGCGGCAGCGTCCAGATGCCGGGCTTCGATGTTGTGGGTCTGGTCGGCGTAAGCGGCCAGCAGGGTTTTGTCGGCCAGCACGTTGATGCGCCGCGACAAGCCAAGCGAAAGTTGCGCCATGCGGGTGACGAGCGGGGTGGGGAACAAGTCCGGCCCACGGTAGCCCGCGACCGCCAGCCGTGCGCGCAGATAATCGGCCACTTCCTTTTCGTTGAGCGGGGACAGATTGAGGTTCAGCGTGATGCGGTCTTTCAATTGGCGAATGCGCGGGTCAGCCAGCATGACATCCAGTTCGGGCTGGCCAAACAATACGATTTGCAGCAGTTTGTCGGTTGCGGTTTCGAGATTGGTCAAGAGCCGCAGAAACTCCAGGTTATCCAGCGAGATGCCTTGCGCCTCTTCGACGAATACGACCACCCGGCGACCCCATTCATGGCGTTCGAGCAATGCCTGATTAAGTTGAGCCAGCCGCGCCTGGCGGCCTTCTGCGGGGGATACCACGCCCAGGTCGGCAAGGATGGCGGCCAGCATGTCGTCCGGTGCCAGCGTCGGATTGCCGAGATACACGCAATCGACCGTGTCCGGCAGTTTGGCGGCCAGCATCCGGCAGAGCATGGTTTTTCCGCTGCCGACCTCGCCGACGACCTTGATGATGCCCTCACCCTGGCTGATGGCATAGCTCAAGGCCGCCAGAATTTCGCCGCGTTGACCCCCCGCATACCAGTATTCGGTATTGGGTGTGATGCGGAAGGGCGCTTCCTTCAGACCGAAATGTTCAAGATACACGGGGCTGCGGTTATTCGGTTCCGTAGGTTTGCATACGGCTGTATAGCGTGGTGCGGTTGATGCCCAATAATTTGGCCGCTTGCGACAAGTTGCCGTGGGTCATGTTGAGCGCGGCTTCGACATAGGCTTTTTCCCACTCGCGCATACTCGCGTCGAGGTTGAAATTAGCCAGGGTTTGGAGTTGTTTGCGCGCCATTTCAATCAGTGCTTTTGAATCGTTGGCGAGCAGGATTTCTTGCGGATAGGCCTGATCGGTGTCGAGTTCGGATTCCAGTTGCTCGATATTGACGATTCCGCCGGGATATTTGGTAGTCAGGCGGATGGCAATATTGCGCAGCTCGCGCACGTTGCCAGGGAAGTGGTAATCCTCCCACATTTGCTTGGCGCGCAAATCGAGCTGAAACGGGGGGGTGCGGGCTTCGCGCGCGTAAAAGTCGCGGAAGTGTTCGAGCAGGTTGAGTTTGTCCTGCCCCATTTCGCGCAGCGACGGCACTGCGATCGAAAATACCGAGAGTCGATGATAAAGGTCGGAGCGGAAGCGACCCGCCTTGATTTCAGCGCGCAAATCGCGGTTGGTTGCCGTCACCACGCGCGCATTGGAGAAGCGCGGCTGGGTTTCACCCACGCGCTGGTATTCGCCATTTTCCAGCACACGTAAAAGTTTTGCTTGCAGCTCCAATGGGAGTTCGCCGATTTCGTCCAGAAATAGCGTGCCGTTTTCCGCTTCTTCAAAATATCCCGCACGCGCAGTCGTCGCGCCGGTAAACGCGCCTTTGGCGTAGCCGAATAGCGTGGGTTCGACCAGGGTAGGGGAAATGGCCGCGCAGTTGAGGGCGAGATAGGCTTTGCCGGCACGCGGCGAGAGTTGATGTAGGCTGGATGCGACCCGTTCTTTGCCGCTGCCGGATTCGCCTTCGATCAGGACTGGAAACGGAGCCGACGCATATTGTTTGATCTGCTGCCGGAGTTTGTCGATGGCGGGGCTGGTGCCAACGATGCCGGAATCTTTGGCCGGAGCAGGCGCCTTTTCCGCACACTGTTCGGCATCCTGCACCATCAGTGCGCTGAACAGCATGGATTTCAGCCGTTCTGGCTCACATGGCTTGGCGACAAAATCGATGGCGCCGAGTGCGCGCGCATGGCGTGCATTGGCTTCGTCGCTCTGCCCGGAGAGCACCAGAATCTTGATATTGGGCGATGCGCTCAATAGATCGGTGATGAGCGCGAAGCCTTCGTCAGGCTTGTGGGGATGCGGCGGCAAGCCCAGATCGACCAGCGCCAGTTTGGGCGGCTCATCCAGTTGCATCAACAGGCTTTTGACTTGTGAGCGGGACTCGGCGGCTGAGATGTCGAAGTCTTTCCCCAAGACGTAACTCAGCGTGTCCGAAATTAGCGGATCATCATCGACGATCAACAGCGTAGGTTTTTTAGCTTGAGCCACACATCCTCCAGGTCGTTAAGTCTTCCGCAACGGCGCCGGCGCGTTGTTTCTTTAGGTCAGCATCACTAATAAGTGTCGAATTCAGACGTGAAACCGTTGAATTTCCGGCAATTGTGCCAGAGGCGTACTGAAAAATAAAACCACGAGGACATTCTGTCTGGTGGCGGCAGGCTTAAAGCCTGAAGTTTTCGCCCAGATAAACCTTGCGCGCGTTTTCATCCTGAATGATGGTGGCGGGTGCACCTGCCGTCAGCACCCGGCCCTCATTGATGATGTAGGCGCGGTCACAGATGCCCAGTGTTTCGCGCACATTGTGATCGGTGATCAGCACGCCGATATCGCGTTCGACCAGAAAATGGATCAATTTCTGGATGTCGAGCACAGCGATCGGGTCGACGCCCGCGAAAGGTTCGTCCAGCAAGATGAAGCGCGGATTAATGGCAAGCGAGCGCGCGATTTCGACCCGTCGCCGCTCGCCGCCGGACAGGCTGGTAGCCGGTGCATCACGCAGCGGGCTGATATGAAGGTCATTCAGCAGGTTGTTCAGATGCTCTTCCAGTTCGTCTGCTTTGTAGTTCTTGAGTTCGAGAATGGCGCGTATGTTTTCCTCGACCGTCAGTTTGCGGAAAATCGATGGCTCTTGCGGCAGATAGGACAATCCCAGACGCGCACGCTGATGGATCGCCATGTGGGTGAGGTCGTGCGACTCCATCCGGATACTGCCGCCTTCCGTCGCGACCAGTCCGACAATCATGTAGAAACAGGTGGTTTTACCCGCGCCATTGGGTCCAAGTAATCCGACGACTTCGCCGCTGTTAACCTCAAGCGAGACATCGTGAACCACGGTGCGGAGACCGTAGGTTTTTTTCAGCGAAAGGGCGGCAAGACGGCTCATTTCTTGCCCGGTGCCGGTTTGGTTTCGGGCGCCGGTTTTATGTCTGGCGTGGCTGCGCCGTCATTCACAATTTTGGGGCGGATCACGGCGCGCACACGCCCCGCAGGCGACTGCGCATTGGCTTGTCCGATGACGCGATAGAACTCGGTGTTGGCGTTATATGAAATCTGCGCCCCGCGCAGCTCATCCTGGCCGCGTCGAAGTTTGGCGTTGCCGATGAGTTCGAGCTGGCTTTTGACGTTATCGAATTCGATTCGATCAGCAAAGCCTTCGATGTACTCCTCGCGCCCGTCCAGCTTTTGGCGAAAGGCGACCGGGTGGCCGACCGCGCTGACCTGGTGCAGGCCTTGATCGTTTTGCGTTGCCTGAACCTGGTCTGCGCGCATCATGAGCGTGCCCTGGCTGAGTACCACATTGCCCAGATAGAGGCTGGTTTTTTTAATGTCGTCCAGCGTGACCGAGTCGGCTTCCAGATTGACCGGTCTGCTCTTGTCGGCTTTCTCGGCGTAAGCCAACGCTGATGCCGTCAGCATGATGATAATGGCTAGAGTGCCGAGCTTACGGCTGTGTGAATGATCGTTTCGCATGATGTCGCTATTCATTGTTGCGCTGTTCATTGTAAATAGCGGGCTTTAACCCGCCCCGTGAGTTTGATGATGCGGCGCTTTGAATCAATTTCCATGCCTGCTGCGTAGAGCTCCAATCCGGCACCTTTGACTACGACCGGCCCGGGTGCGCGCAATAAATCCCGCTCCGGATAAGCCAGCAGTCGCGCGGTGGTTAACACCATTGCTGTGCCGCCTGCGCTACCGGCTCGCGTCATGACGACGTTTTGTTCCAGCGACACTTCCCTGCTGTCGTGCGAGATGACGGCGTGACCGGCAGTAATCGTCATATTGCTGGCCCCCGGCACGATCTGTACCAGGCGCGGCCCTTCGATTTCGCTGAGTTTACTACCGGAAAAGTGTGAAAGCTTTCGGGCAAATAAATGCTCTTTGATTCGCCCCTGCGGATCGGTGCGGATGGCTTCAAAGTTTTCGACAATACTCTCGGGATCGCGGTCATTGAGTGTGTTGACGCTGCTTGATCCTTGTACCGTGTAATTTAGCCAGAAGCTGATGCCAGCGAGGAATAACAGCAAAACGACAGGGAACCACAGGGAGTTGCGCCCAATCATTTTAAGTAAGGGGCGAGTGCAGCATCCAGGGTGCCCTGCGCGCGCATCAGAAACTCGCTGGCTTCGCGTACGGCACCATGCCCGGCGGCGCGAGTGGTGGTGTACTGGCTGTGCGCTTTGACAATCTCCGGCGCGGCCGGCACGGTGATGGCCAAGCCCGCGCGCCGCATCACGGGCAGGTCTACTACATCGTCTCCCATGAAAGCGGTTTCGTCACAGTGCAGATTCAGTTCGCGGCACAGGCTTTCATATACGGCCAGTTTGTCGTGCGCACCTTGATGGATGATGGTGATGCCCAGATTCTTGGCGCGGTTCTCAACCACACGCGAATTGCGGCCGGTAATGATGGCAAGTTCCACGCCCGTGCCTTTGAGCATTTTCAGGCCATGTCCGTCGAGCGAATTAAAGCCCTTGTACTCCTGGCCGTCATCGGCCAGATACAGCGTGCCATCGGTCATCACGCCATCGACATCAAAAATGACAAGTTTGATTTTTTGGGCACGCAATTCGGCATCGCGGGTCATCACACCACTCCCGCTTGCAGCAGATCGTGCATGTTGAGTGCGCCGACCAGGATATCTTTGCCGTCTACGACTAGCAGGCCGTTTATTTTGAGTGTTTCCATTTTTTCTACGGCGGATACCGCCAGTTCATCCTGGTGAATGGTTTTAGGATTGTGCGTCATCAGATCGCGCACTTGGGATTGGTGCAGATCGAGTGCGTGTTCCAGCGCACGGCGCAAATCGCCGTCGGTAAACACGCCCGCCACTTTTCCATGGGCATCAACCACAGCGGTCATGCCCAGGCCTTTGGCGGTCATTTCCAGCAAAGCGGTTTTAAGCGGAACATCAATCGCGATAACCGGCAGTGCGTTGCCGCTGTGCATGATGTCGCGCACGTGGATCAATAGCCTGCGCCCCAAGCTGCCGCCGGGGTGGGTGCGGGCAAAATCGTCGGCGGAAAACCCGCGCGCATCCAGCAAGGCGACCGCGAGCGCATCCCCCAGCGCCAGTGCCGCAGTGGTGCTGGCGGTGGGCGCGAGATTGAGCGGACAAGCCTCCTTGTCGACCGAGGCATCCAGATGCGCGTCGGCTTCACGTGCGAGGGTCGAAGCGGTATTGCCCGTCATAGCGACCAGCTTGGCACCGCGCCGTTTGATCAGCGGCACGATGCTGACGATTTCGCTGCTCTCGCCTGAATTGGACAAGGCCAGCACCACGTCGTCGTGCGCAATCATGCCGAGGTCGCCGTGACTGGCCTCACCCGGATGCACAAAAAATGCGGGGGTGCCGGTGGACGCGAGGGTGGCTGCGATTTTGCCGCCGATATGGCCAGACTTGCCCATGCCGGTGACGACCACCCGACCGCGACATTCGAGCATCAGTCGTACAGCGCGAATAAAATTGTCGTCAAGGCGCGCAGACAGATTGCGCACGGCATCGGCTTCGATGTCAAAGACCTGGCGTGCAAGGTCAAGCAAATGTTCGGTTTGGAGCGGGCTGGAGGTCATGGGCAGCAAGTATACTATTGAGACGGTCATCAGATTGCTTCACAAGGGCGTGTTGATTCAAGCTCATCGCTATGTTTTACCGTGTCATTGCCGCCTCAAATAGCGCGCTGTTTTAAATTATTTATTACTTCGGGCGCGGCGGGTGTAAGAGGGGTTTACGGGGTTGCGTGATGCAAAGCTCGATCAAGCTTTGATACGCCCGAACCAATAAGGCTATACCGTTCGACCGGGCTTTACCGCGCCCACCGTTAGGGATTTATGCACAGCAGTCTGCAACTTGTTCTGATTTTATTAGCCGTTGCGGTGCTGGTGGCGGCGATTGCGCGCGCCTTCCGCTTGCCTGCTTTGCTGGGCTATCTGGTGACCGGTGTCGCGATCGGCCCGTATGCGCTGGGCTGGATTCCGGACAGCCAGGATGCGCGTTACCTGGCCGAATTCGGCGTGGTGTTTTTGATGTTCTCGATCGGGCTTGAGTTCAGTCTGTCGCGACTTAAAACCATGCGCGTGATCGTGTTTGGATTCGGCGGTGCGCAGGTTGGAGCGACGCTGCTGGCCACTTTTCTGCTGGCGCAACTCCTGGGTTTGTCGCCGCTTGCAGGCATCGTCCTGGGCGGGATGCTGGCGATGTCATCCACTGCCATTGTGTCGAAGCTATTGGCGGAACGCCTGGAATTGCAGTCGGCGCACGGACGGTATATTTTTGGCGCCTTGCTGTTTCAGGATATTGCGGTGGTGCCGCTCCTGATCCTGATTCCTGCCATCGCCAAGTCATCCGACTTGATGGCGGTTGAGTTAAGTATCGCGATGCTCAAAGCTGCCGTGGTACTGGTCTTTTTGCTGTTTGTCGGGCAGCGCGTCATGCGCCCGTGGTTTCAATGGGTGGCAGGGCACAAATCCCCCGAGCTATTCACACTCAATCTGTTGTTATTCACGCTCGGGCTGGCCTATCTGACCGAAAGCGCTGGGTTGTCATTGGCGCTGGGCGCTTTTTTGGCGGGCATGCTGATTTCTGAAACCGAATACCGCTACCAGGTGGAAGACGACATCAAGCCTTTCCGCGACGTATTGCTGGGCCTCTTTTTTGTCACCATCGGCATGCGCCTGGATTTGATGCAGGTGGTGCTGAACTGGCATCTGGTGCTGATTGTGCTGCTGACCATCGTGGCCGGCAAAGCGCTGGTGGTGGCGGCGCTGGCGATGGCGTTTGGCAATACGCGATCAACCGCTACCCGCACCGCGCTCTGTCTGGCGCAAGCGGGCGAGTTTGGCTTTGTGCTGCTGGCGCAGGCGGCGGATTTGCAGGTTTTGTCTGCGGGCGTGATGCAGCCGGTTCTGGCGGCGATGGTGTTATCGATGCTGAGCGCGCCGTTTCTGATTTACCGCATGGATCCTTTGAGCCGCCTGCTGGGCGGCAACGAGTGGTCCGGGCGCGCCAAAGAAGTGCACGACATTGCCGTCAAGACATTTGGCAAGCACCATCACGTTGTCGTCTGCGGCTATGGCCGCAGCGGGCAAAATCTTGCGCGCCTGCTGGACACCGAAAACATCAGTTTCATCGCGCTGGACATGGATCCGGAGCGGGTGCGTGCCGCCATCGCCGCCGGTGAGAGCGTGGTTTACGGCGATGCCAGTCGGCGCGAAGTGCTGGTCGCCGCAGGGCTTTCGCGTGCGCAGGCGGTCGTCGTCACTTATGCCGATCTGGCATCGAGCATGGCCGTGCTGCGCCACGTGCGCGAGCTGCGGCCCGAGCTGCCGGTCGTGGTGCGCACCATCGACGACGCGCACATCGACAAGCTCAAGGAAGCCGGTGCCAGCGAAGTCGTGTCGGAGGTGATGGAAGGTTCGCTGATGCTCGCTTCGCACGCGATGATGTTGCTTGGCGTGCCCCTGCCGCAGGTATTGAAACGCATCCGCGAAGTGCGTGAAACCCGCTATGCCATGATGCGTGGATTTTTTCGGGGCGTCACCGATGCGGATGATGAACTCGATCAAGAGTCCCAGCCGCGCCTGCAAACGATCCTGATTCCGCAGGGTGCGGTCACCGTGGCGCGCAGTCTGGAAGAGCTGGAGTTGGAGGATCTATTGGTCGAAGTCGTGGCCATCCGCCGCCAGGGCATCAAGGGTTTGAATCCCCAGCCCGAGACCCGGATTCAAGCCGGCGATGTGCTGATTCTGCGTGGTGCCGCCGATGGGCTGGCGGCGGCAGAGATCAGATTGTTGCAGGGTTAGGGAGGCACTGATTAATTCGATTTCGTCGTTCCCGCGCAGGCGGGAACCCAGTCAAATCAAGGCACTGGATTTCCGCCTGCGCGGGAATGACGTATTAATCAGCGCTTCCTTAGATTGTTTTTCCGATAGCAAACTTGTACTTGGTTTCCTCGTCCAGACGTTCTATAAATCGATTCCCACAAGCAAACGGAGACCATCATGCGGAGTCTGGATATCAACAAATGGGTCAGTCAGGAGCAAGGCGAAGCCGCACTGCGCGGGCATCTTGGGGAACTTGATCCCTGGACTGAAGAGATGGCAATTACGATGGCGCGCGCGGACGGCCTGGAATTAACCGACGACCACCTGGGCATTATTCGCTATTTGCGTGACTGCTATGCGGATAACGGCGGCATCGTCAACGCGCGGATGCTGATGAAATCGCTGGAAGAAGAATTTGCCGGTTTGGGCGGCCACAAGTTTCTGTACAACTTGTTCCCGCGCGGGCCGATCGCATCGGCTACGCGCTATGCCGGGTTGCCGATGCCGCCGGGGACGCAAGACCCGTCGTTTGGCAGTACGCATTGAGTTTGCCGCATTGAGCCGGGCTGCATAGAGCCGGGGCGCGTTGAGACAGCGCGGCTCAGGCTTCTGCTACCGGAACACGCGCTGCCAGTGCGCATAGCAATTCGTAGCTGACCGTTCCGGCGGCGTGTGCGACTTCTTCCACCGCCAGGCCTTCGCCCCAAAGCCCGACCGGGCTGCCGACCTGTGCTTCCGGAATGTCGCTCAGGTCAACGCAGAGCATGTCCATTGATACGCGTCCCAGGGTACGCGTACGCTTGCCATTGACCAGGATGGGCGTGCCGGTCGGGGCGTGGCGCGGGTAGCCGTCGGCATAGCCGCAGGCGGCGATGCCGATGCGCATGGCACGCTCGGCGCGATATAGATGGCCATAACCCACACCTTCCCCGGTACGCAGCGTTTGCACCGCAATGATTTCGGATTGCAGGCTCATTGCGGGCTTTAGTCCCAGCGATTGCGCACTTGCGTCGGCAAAAGGCGAGGCGCCATAGAGCATGATGCCGGGGCGCGCCCAGGTGCCGAGCGCCGCTGGGTAGCGGAGCAGTGCAGCGGAATTAGCGGTGGTCCATGGGAGTTGAGTGGGCGCGGCGTGCGCTTGAAACGCGTGCAGTGCCTGCGCTATGCCAGCGTCTTCGTCGGCCTGGGCGAAATGGGTCATTAAGGTGAGGTCGGCTACAGCGGGCAAATTTTTTGCGCGCTGCAGCACTGCGTCAAATTCGGCAAGCGCAAACCCCAGGCGATGCATGTCGCTGTCAAATTTCAGAAATATCCGCAACGCGCGGGCGGGTGGCTGGCGTTCCAGCCAATCGAGCTGCTGGGCATGGTGAATGACCGGCCATAAATCGAGTTCAGCACAGGCGGCCAACTCGCCCGCATCAAACACGCCTTCTAATAAGAGGATAGGCTTGCTGACACCCATCGAACGCAAATTGGCGGCTTCTTCCAGGGTCAAGACCGCAAAGCCATCGGTGGCCGATAAGGCACGCACCGCACGCGACAGACCATGGCCATAGGCATTGGCTTTGACCACCGACATCAGTTTCGCCGCGCCGGCATGCTGCCGCGCCACACGCAGATTGTGCGCCATGGCATCGATAGAAATAATCGCCTTGATCGGGCGCACTGGGCTAAATATAAAATGGCTGGGTCAGTAAGCGCCGGACTGCGCCAGCGACTCAAATCGCGTGTATTCGCCGAGCCAGGCCAGGCGCACCGTGCCGATGGGACCGTTACGCTGTTTGCTGATGATGATTTCGGCGGTGCCTTTATCCTGCGTGTCGGGGTTATAAACCTCGTCGCGGTAGATGAACAGGATCACGTCGGCATCCTGCTCGATCGCACCCGATTCGCGCAGGTCGGACATCAGCGGGCGCTTGTTGGGACGCTGCTCAAGGCCGCGATTCAACTGCGATAACGCAACCACCGGGACTTGCAGTTCTTTCGCCAGCCCTTTCAGCGCCCGCGAAATTTCGGAAATTTCGGTTGCGCGGTTTTCGCCGCTACTGGCCGCCGACATCAACTGGATGTAGTCGATCACGATCAGCCCGAGCTTGCCGCACTGGCGCTGCAGGCGGCGCGCCCGGGCGCGCAGTTCGAGCACATTGAGTCCGGGTGTTTCATCGATGAAGACCGGCGCATCATTGAGTTTGCCCAGCGCGTAGGTCAAACGCTGCCAGTCGTCTTCGCCCAGCTTGCCGGTACGCAGGCGGTGCTGGTCGAGTTTGCCAACTGAACCGATCATCCGCATCACCAGTTGCTGGCCGCCCATTTCCATCGAGAATACCGCTACGGGCAAGCCGGTTTCGAGCGCGACGTTTTCGCCGATATTGAGCGAGAATGCGGTTTTACCCATCGATGGACGACCCGCGACGATAATCAGATCGCCCGGCTGGAAGCCTGAGGTTTTTTGATCCAGATCGTGAAAGCCGGTGGGAATACCGGTTACGCCCGAGTCGTTATCGCTGTGATAGAGCTCGTCGATGCGTTCGACGACTTGTTTTAATAATGGCTTGATCTCGGAGAACCCGGCTTGCCCGCGGCTACCGGATTCGGCAATTTCAAACACTTTTGCTTCGGCTTCGTCCAGCAATTGCGAGGCGCTCCGACCCGCTGGCGCGTAAGCCGTATCGGCGATGCCGGTGGCGACTTCGGCCAGGCGGCGCATGACCGACCGTTCACGCACAATTTCAGCGTAGCGACGGATATTCGCAGCCGACGGCGTATTGCTGGCGAGCGCAACGATATACGACAGGCCGCCGACGGCTTCGAGCTCACCCAGAGATTGCAAGAACTCGGATACCGTCACCGCATCGGCGGGGCGGTTATCGCTAATCTGTTTGACGATGGCGCGCAGAATCTGGCGGTGATCCTGGCGGTAGAAATCTTTTTCGGAGACCACATCGCCGATCCGGTCCCACGCGCTGTTTTCCAGCAGCAAGCCGCCCAGCACCGATTGCTCGGCCTCAAGCGAGTGGGGTGGCAGGCGCATGTGCGCCAGTTGTGGGTCGGTGTTAGCAGGTGCAAAAGGATGAACAGTAGCCATGGCAGGATTCTAGTCTGCGCGTGCGCACAGGCAAAGGGATAAGCCTGTGCATAACACGATGCAAAACCCGGGATAACAAAAAAGGAGCTGCAGGCTCCTTTTTCATCAGGCTTGGCGGAGCCGCAGGCTCCGCCAGAATCAAAACCAACTCAATGCTCGCCCAGCACCGACACGGTAATGTTTGCCGTCACGTCGTGGTACAGGCCGATTACTACTGCGTAATCGCCGACAGCCTTGAACGGGCCATCGGGCAGGCGCACTTCGGCTTTGGCAACGGCAAAACCAGATGCCGTGAGCGCATCGGCAATATCCGCATTGGTCACCGAGCCGAACAAGCGGCCATCGACACCGGCAGATTGCTTGACTTGTACCATGAAGCCTTCGAGTTTGGCGGCGCGCGCTTGCGCGTCAGCCAGTTTCTCGGCGGCAACGCGTTCCAGCCCGATTTTTTGCACGGCAAACGCGTCAATATTGGCCTGCGTGGCGCGACGGGCACGCCCGGTCGGGATCAGAAAGTTGCGGGCGTAGCCGTCTTTCACTTTAACCACATCGCCGAGGTTGCCCAGGTTGACGACTTTATCGATCAGTATGATTTGCATGGTCGTCTCCTTATTGATGCAAGTCGGTGTAAGGCATCAACGCCAAGAAGCGCGCACGCTTGATGGCGGTGGTGAGCTGGCGCTGGTAACGCGCTTTGGTGCCAGTGATGCGCGCGGGAATGATGCGCGCATTTTCGGCAATGAATTCCTTCAGCACTTCGATGTCCTTGTAATCGACCTGGACCACTTTATCGACCGTGAAGCGGCAAAATTTGCGGCGTTTGAACAGCCCGCGATTTGCGCCTTCACGTTTTTTATTTCCAAATTTGCCACCGGCTTTGCCGCCAGCTTTTCCACCCATGGGACGTGCCATGATTTATTCCTTTTCCAGTTCGCTCAATATCAACATCAGTTGCCGACTATTTACACTGCGGCGGTTCAATACGCCTTGTAACTTTACACGCGCCCCCACACTTTGCTTACCCAACAGGTCGGCCAGTTCAGCACTGGCCTGGACAGTCAATTCGCATTCCACCAGCCGTTCAGATTTTCCTATTGCCTGTTTGGAACGATGCAACAGCACCGCCTCAACAATGGGGATACCGGCCGGTGTGTAACGCTGGGGCTCGATGTGAGTGATTTCTCCGCTAATGTTTAGCCAGTTACTGGTCGGCATTCAAATTTAAGCTGCGGGTTGCTCTACTGCAACGGGCGCAGCAGGTGCAATCGGTGCAGCGGGTTCAGCCGCCTTGGGCGCAGCTCCTTCCATCATGTCGCGCGACTTGTCTTCCTTCATCATCGGTGAAGGCATAACGACAGCCGCATCGCATTTCATGGTCAGGTGGCGCAACACGGCATCGTTAAACTTGAAGCCGTGTTCGAGTTCGTTCAGCGTTTCCAGATCGCACTCGATGTTCATCAACACGTAATGCGCTTTGTGGATTTTCTGAATCGGGTAAGCCATCTGACGGCGGCCCCAGTCTTCCAGACGATGGATGTTGCCGCCGCGCGCAGCAATATTGGTGCGGTAGCGTTCGATCATCGCGGGTACCTGCTCGCTTTGATCGGGATGGACGATAAATACCATTTCGTAATGCCGCATAGTGTCTCCTTACGGTTAAGCCCCCCGCAGCGGCGCGGTGGAGCAAGGTCAATAAAGCACCCCGGCAAAAACCGGGGAGTGCGAATCATACGCTTTTTTGCTGATAAATCAATGTGTAACGTGGGCGCGAATTGTCTCCGAATGCGCTGTGCTGTGCAGTGTTTTTCACTGGCTCCGGGTTTACCGGTAAAATGGGCAGTGCAGTTGCGTTTAGGCATAGCCCATTTAAGGCAGAAATATGAACCAAGATGAATTCAAAGACATGATCCAGGACTCCCCGTTTACGGGCAGTCCGGTCGAGCCGACGATGCTGGCGGAGAATGCGACGCTCCAGTTTCGCTGCCATCGTGATGTGAAATGCTGGAACGCCTGTTGCAGCAATATCGACATACCGCTTACGCCGTATGACATTCTGCGACTGAAGAAGCGTCTGGAGATGTCGTCGGGCGAGTTTTTGCAGAAGTATTCCGTGCCTTTTGATATGGACAAGGACGGCATGCCTGGCGTGAAGTTAAAGCCGGTAGAAGGCGGTACTGCCTGCCAGTTCATGAAGCCGGAAGGCTGTGGCGTGTACGAAGACCGCCCCACCGCGTGTCGTTATTATCCGGTCGCGCTGATGACCATGCGCCGCTCGGATGAATATGTGGATCGCACCGCTTATGCCCTGGTCAAAGAGAAGCATTGCCTGGGACATTTCGAGCCGCGCACGCAGACGATTGAGGACTATCGCGCCGAGCAGGGCATCGCTGAATATGACGAGAAAGCCCGTGCGTGGCGCCAGTTGGTAGTCAAGCGCAAATCGGCTGGCCCCACTATCGGCCAGCCTTCGCCTATTTCCAATCAGTTGTTTTTCATGGCGAGCTATGACGTGGATCGTTTCCGCGCTTTCGTCATGAGCCCTAATTTTAACGAAACCTATGTCATCGCGCCGGAAGTGATGGCGCTATTGGTGGCTGATGACGAAGCGCTGCTCGATTTTGGCCTGAATTTTCTCAAGCACGTATTGTTTGCAGAGAGGTTTGTCGAGGAGTATCCGGATGCACTGGATAAGCGTTTGGCGCGTAAGGCCGAGCGAAGCGAACAAGCACAACAGGCTGTATTTGATGCCAAGATGGCGCTGGAAGATGACAAATACTCCGGCGACCATTAAAACACTGCGGCGGATGATTTTGAGTCCGCTACTTTTGGGCTCGCTTTTTTTTGGCTTGATGACCGGCACGATTCACGCCGCCAGTCTGAATAAATGCACTGATATCTATGGCAAGGTGACCTATTCGAATTTGCCGTGTGCAGGCGCTGCGAAGGCGCGCACGGTAGAAATCGATCCCGCACCGCCTGTACCCAAAGCGGCAGTGCCCAAGCTGGGGCCTGAGAAGGCTGTTGTTGAAAATGACGGCGTGGTAAAGCTTGAAACTTTCAGTTCGGCACACAAAAAATCAGCAGCCAAAAAGAAAAAGAATGCCCGTAATAGCTGCGACACGCTCACCGGTAAACTCGGGCTCGTGCTGGACAAGATGGATGCCGCAAGACGAAGCGGCTATACCCAGAAGCAGATGGACGGCTGGAATCTTGACATCAAGGAACTCGAACGCAAAAAACAGCAAGCTGGTTGCTTTTAAAACGAATAGACCATGAACGCTCGCACCCTTGACCCTTCCCATCATTTAATCGAAGCCGAACCCTACTACGAGCCGGTGGGCGACGAAATAAAGTTATTCGAAGCAGCTTATCGCCAGCAAATCCCGGTACTGCTAAAAGGGCCGACCGGCTGCGGCAAGACCCGTTTTATGGAACACATGGCCTGGCGGCTCAAGCGGCCTTTGATCACCGTGTCGTGCCATGACGACCTCACTGCATCGGATCTGGTTGGCCGCTACCTGGTCAAGGGGGGGGAGACCGTCTGGGTTGACGGGCCGCTGACGCGCGCGGTGCGCTGCGGTGGAATTTGTTATCTGGACGAGGTGGTCGAGGCGCGCAAGGATACGATGGTCGTGATCCATCCGCTCGCCGATGACAGGCGCACCTTGCCGATGGAAAAGCTCGGACAGATTGTCGAAGCCACAGCGGAATTCTGTTTGGCGATTTCCTACAATCCTGGCTACCAAAGCGTGCTGAAAGATTTGAAGCAATCGACCCGGCAACGCTTTGTCGCACTCGAGTTCGACTACCCATCCGCCGAACTTGAGCGACGGATTGTCGCCAGCGAATCAGGCGTCAGCGAGGCGCTCGCCGAAAGTCTTGTCAAGTTCGCACAGATGACGCGCAACCTCAAAGGCACCGGGCTGGACGAAGGCGCATCGACCCGTTTGCTGGTGCATGCAGGCAAGCTGATTGCGGATGGGGTCAGCCCGGTCGCCGCCTGCAAAGCCGCTGTCGCGCAGGCACTCACGGACGATGCCGATATGCTGAAAGCGATCCAGGAACTCTCCTCCTCGATTTTCTGATGGCGCTGGTACAACTCAACGCCGACGAGATGGAGCGCAGCCTCCATGTCTGGCTGGACACCGAGTTTACGTATTTCAAAGTCGAAATTCTCGCAGCAGAACTCGCGGTTTTGCCGCGCGAGGAACAGGACTTCATCCTCGGCTGGATACGCCGTATAGCCTCCACCCATATCACACTGGCATGGCAATTTGGCCGCCGCGCCCCCGCTTTATTGCCGCGCATGGAGCGGCGCCTGCTCGAAGCCTGGGCGATCCATACCTGCGACATCTTTGACCGCACCGGCCTGCAAACCGCGTTGCGCGTGATGGAGCAGGTGGACAGCTTCGATGTCAGCGCTCACCCCCACGACAGCGCCGGGGTATTGTTTGACGACATCGCACCCGTGCTGGGAAATTTCCTGTGCGGTCTTTCAGGGCGGCGGCTGAAGCTGGAAGAGGGCGATGCCACGTTTACCGACGGCGAGCGCGTGGTTTTGCCCAACCTGATTGCCCGTTTTGGCGCTTTGCCCGATAACTTCCAGCTCGCCAAAGCGATGATTGCCATGTGTTGGGCGCAAACCCGCTTTGGCACGCTGCGCGTCGATTGGCATCGTCTGTTGGGTCTGCACGACGATCCCGGGCACGCACTGGCGCAGCTTCATGCACTTGAGACGCTGCGTCTCAGTGCCTGTATCGCGCGCGAACTGCCCGGCCTATACCGCGAAATGCAGCGCCTGAATCACGCATTGGATATTCAGTTGCCAGAAACCTGGCAGGGATTCGCAGCGCAGCTGGCTGCGACCGATGCCACGGTCGAAACCAGTTTGGCGCTGCTCGATGCAGCCCGTGTGCTGCCGACTTTTACGCCCTATTGTTATCAGGGAAGCTTGCGTCCCGATGCGATTGCAGCGGCGCGTGCGGAACGGATTGAAAAAGAGAAGGCGCGATTACGCGTTAAGCTCGCCGAGTTGCTCGATGAACTTCCCGAGAAAAGCGAGCCGCGCGAAGCAGTGCCTGAGGCTCCGCCACGGATTGAGGCCGAGGTGCGCGACGAAAACGGCGTGCTGGATTTCGACATTACGCTGGATGGCGCGCCGCTTGCTCCGCCGGAAGGCGTCAAGCAATTGCTGGCCTCGATCTATCTTGATTTTGGCGAGATCCCACCCGAATATCTCACCCCCGCCGGGGAAGGCGAATACGATCCGAACCTGTATCAGGAGCAGCCAGAAGATCCCGATGCGGTGTGGCAGGGTGTGTACCACGAGCGCGGTGCCACGCTGTTTCACGAATGGGACCATGGCCGCCAGCACTACCGCAAGAACTGGTGCGTGATGCGCGAAAAGCCGGTACAGCCGGTCTACGATAATTTCTATCGTGAAACGCTCGACAAGCACGCACCCATCGTCAAGCATTTGCGCAAACGCTTCGAGGCCATGCGCGATGAAAACCGGCTGGAAAAACGCCAGGCTGACGGCGACGAAATTGATCTCGATGCCTTGATCGAAGCCTTGGCCGATGCCCGCGATGGCCGTGAAATGAGTGACCGATTATTTGTGCGCCAGCACCGTGCCGAGCGTAATATTGCCGTCGCGTTTCTGGTCGACATGAGCGGATCGACCAAGGGCTGGATCAACGAGGCCGAACGCGAGGCCTTGATTTTGCTGTGTGAGGCGCTGGAATTATTGGGCGACCGCTACGCGATTTACGGATTTTCCGGCACCACCCGTAAACGCTGCGAGCTATTTCGCATCAAGACCTTTGACGAAGCCTACACGCCGGAAGTCAAAGCGCGCATCTCCGGCATTCGCCCGCAGGACTACACGCGCATGGGTTTCGCGATCCGCCATATGACGACGCTTCTGAACCAGGTCGAAGCGCGCACCAAGGTGATGGTCACCTTGTCGGATGGTCGGCCCGACGATTACTTCGACGTCTATCGCGGGCAGTATGGTGTGGAAGATACCCGCATGGCGCTGCTCGAAGCGGGACGCACCGGTATTCACCCGTTCTGCATCACGCTGGATCACGATGCCCGCGATTACCTGCCGCATATGTATGGTGCAGCGCGTTATATCATTCTGGATGACGTGCGGCAGCTCCCGATCAAGGTGACTGACATTTACCGCAAAATCACCACATAAGCCCACACGACATGACAATCGACGAACTGAAACCCGGACTTTTTTACAGTAACGGCGCGTATGGAAAAACCTGGGGCGTGCGACAGTTGGCCGCCATCACAGCCGAAAGTGGCGAAACTGTTTATGAGTTTAAAGGGGTGGCGGGTACTTGCCGTCGCAAAAAAGGCCATTGCAGCCCAGGCGAGTTTGCAAAGTGGGCAAAATACCAGGTGGCTTTGCAGGAAAACGACTGGAAGCGGGTTGGGGCTGGGCTAGCCCGTATTGACTAGCCGGCATCCGGTAATATGTCAGCAAGCGCCTGATGACTGTTTTTAACGCTGCCCAGATAGTCCATCACGGCATAGGTCAGCTTGTCACAGCCCAGACCGGTGAGTGCGGAAATGGCAAAAACCGGACCCTGCCAGTCATAGTCTTTGACGAACTGGTCGATCACTTTTTGCTGCTCGGCCTCGTCCAGCATATCGATCTTGTTCAGCACCAGCCAGCGCGGCTTTTCGTATAAGGCTTCATCGTACTTGCGCAGTTCTTCCACGATGGCGCGCGCCTCGCGCACCGGGTCGGCACCGTCCCAGCGCGGCGAAATATCGACCAGATGCAATAGCAGATGCGTGCGCTGCAAATGACGCAGGAACTGATGCCCTAGCCCCGCCCCTTCGGCTGCGCCTTCGATC
>JAYVLR010000029.1:0-3051 GCA_043759395.1 Thiobacillaceae bacterium | reverse complement strand
CTATTTTCAATCCAGTCCCGCTGCGCGGCTTTTCTTTCTTGTCGTCAGCCTCAATATCTGGCTTGGCATCTGGCTCACCGGCTTTGGCGTGGCGCATTGGTGGCTGTATCTGCCGGGCGGCTTTCTGCTGTTTGCCGCCGTGACCGGCTTGTGTCCGGGAATGATCATGACACGCTGGCTGTTCAAGGAAAAATAAGATGGCAGGCACCGCCTCGCATCCCGGCGAAATCGAAGCTCGCCAGCGCTTTGATCCGGCTTCGCGCTGGACCGAGGACAAGCTGGCGCGCTTTTACCGGCACGCTGTCGACGATGAGACTGCGCTGTGGATTGAATCGCTGCCATTCTTTTTTGTTGCCACGGCGGATGCGGCCGGGCACTGCGATTGCAGTTTTCGCGGACGAGAAAGCGGGCCGCTGTTGCAGGTGCGAACGCCCACCGAACTGGTGTGCCCTGATTACCCGGGTAACGGACTTTTCAACAGCCTGGGCAACGTACTGACCAACCCGCACATCGGCTTGCTATTTATCGACTTTGCCTCGCAGGCTCGATTACGCATCAACGGTGCCGCACACGTCATTGAATGCGATGCTGGCATGCAACAACGCTGGCCGCGCGCACAGCGTGCAGTGCGCGTCACCGTAGGCGAGATGTATGGCAACTGCTCGCAACGCATTCCGCGTATGACGCTGGCAGCACCACCAAAAGAATGGGCGAAATAAGCCCCCTCAAACCCCGGCGAAACGGCGCGTGCCAACTGCGTCACTGCTTTATGTATCGACTATTGAGACGGCTAGATAATGCTTGAACCCGCAACGTATTTTTCGCGTCGGCCTGCGTGGGCCAGTTCGTCGAGCCGTCTCAATAGAGCGCTGTTTTTAATGGTTATTGATTCGGCTTCCCGCACTGCCGCACGCAGCTTGCCACGCCGATCTTCAATGGCACTGCAACCTCATCAAGCCGAATCAATAACTAGGTGAAGGCTTCACACATGCCGCCAGCGTTGCGCGTAGCGTTGCCTCCGGCACGTCGCCGGTGATGACGGCCTCGCCCAGTTTTTTAAGCAAGACAAAACGCATTTTCCCCGACTCGACTTTTTTATCGTGCCCCATGTAATCGAAATAGGTGTCGATACCCAGATCGGGCGCGACATCCGTCAGACCCGCCGCGCGGATCAACGCACGGGTTCGGGCAACATCGGCCTCGGCCAGCCACCCCATGCGCTGCGATGCATCGACCGCCATCACCATGCCCGCGCCCACCGCCTCGCCGTGCAGCCAGTTGCCATATCCCATGCCGGTTTCGATCGCGTGGCCGAAAGTGTGTCCAAGGTTGAGGATCGCACGTATGCCGCCTTCACGCTCGTCCTGCCCCACGACCAGCGCCTTGATTTCGCACGAGCGATAAATCGCGTACGTAATCGCCGCCGGATCCAGCGCGCGCAGCTTGTCCATGTTGGCTTCCAGCCAGGCAAGAAATTCGACATCCCGGATCAGGCCATATTTGATCACCTCGGCCAGCCCCGCAGACAGTTCGCGCGCCGGTAAAGTTTTCAGCGTATCGGTGTCGGCCAGCACCAGTTGCGGCTGATAAAACGCGCCAATCATGTTCTTGCCGCGCGGATGATTGATCCCGGTCTTGCCGCCCACCGATGAATCGACCTGCGATAACAATGTGGTGGGAATCTGGATAAAGGGTACGCCACGCTGGTAGCTTGCTGCGGCAAATCCAGTCATATCGCCAATCACGCCGCCGCCCAAAGCAATCAATGTGGTTTTGCGCTCGGCGCGCTGAAGGAGCAGCGCATCGAAAATCAGATTCAAGGTTTCCCAGTTCTTGTAGGCCTCACCGTCCGGCAGCACTACATTCGTCACCGCCACCCCGCCCGCTTCCAGCGTTGCCGTGACTTGCGCCAGATAAAGCGGTGCCACGGTCGTATTGGTCACGATCATCACGCGCTTTTGCGCTAAATGAGGCAGAATCAGCTCGGCTTGGCGCAACAGGCCAGTGCCTATGTGAATAGGATAGGCACGGTCGCCGAGGTCGACGGTAAGGGTTTGCATGTCGTATTCAGGTGGATAAACGCGATGGCTGATTGTAACTAAAGCCGGAGACTAAAAACGTCCAAGAGTGGCGCAAGTTTTGCCTCTCCAGATCATGAGTTAGAATAATCCGCCATGCACATACTTACATTCACCCATTCTCCGAAGATATTTCCCGGCACCTTCGTCTTGGTAAAGGCAAGACAACACAGCTCGTGTATTACCAAATCCCTTCCAAAGAAGTGTAGTGATGTAGTCACTATCGGCTACCTTTCCACGATCTGCCGTAACCCTATGCGCGCAGGACATATGATGCGGCAGAGCAATTTTGCTGAACAGGTGGATGCCGTCTCCAGGTCCGGGTATTTGTCGGCTAATGCCAAACACTGCTCTGCCAACGGCAAGGTCGCTTTCGCCTAGCCCCCATGCTCACCATCGCCAAAAATCTCTACGACTACCGCGAACTGATGGCCACGCTCGCGTGGAAGAACATCGCGCTGCGCTACAAGCAGGCCTATCTCGGCATCGCCTGGGCCATCCTCAAGCCCATCACGCTCATGCTCATCTTCACCCTGGTCAAGAGCTTTGTCGGCATCGAAAGCGGCGACATCCCCTACCCCATCCTGGTTTTTGCCGCCCTCATGCCGTGGACGTTCTTTCAGGAATCCACGTCCGAAGGCGTCACCAGCGTCGTCAGCAATACCGCGCTGATCAAGAAAATCTACTTCCCTCGCGAGATATTTCCCATCACTGCGGTCCTCACCAAGCTGGTCGAGCTTGGCATCAACTTTCTTATCCTGGCGGGATTGATGGTGTGGTACCAGATGCCGCCCAGCGTCTATATCGTGTGGGTGCCTCTGATCATTCTTTACACTGTGTTGGCGGCACTCACCATCGCTTTTGTTGGCGCCGCCATCAATGTCTATTACCGCGACATCGGCACGGCGCTGCCGGTGCTGCTGTCGCTGCTGATGTACGCCTCGCCGGTCATCTACCCCCTGCAACTGGTCAA
>JAYVLR010000028.1:0-4259 GCA_043759395.1 Thiobacillaceae bacterium | reverse complement strand
GCCGACGGGTAGACGGGTAAGGTGAGTGCATGCAGGATTCTACGCTCGCGCCGCTTTGATTCCGGTTCATCTCCTGCTACAATCCGCGTTTTTCGTCTTCTCAGGAAGCCAACTCGAATATGCCTCACGTTAAACTCAAAGAAAACGAACCGTTTGATGTCGCCCTGCGCCGCTTCAAGCGTTCCATCGAAAAAGTCGGCCTTTTGACTGAACTGCGCGCACGCGAGTTCTACGAAAAGCCCACCGCCGAGCGCAAACGCAAGCTGGCTGCTGCGGTCAAGCGTCAGAGCAAGCGTCTGCGCGGCCAGCAACTGCCGCCAAAGATGTATTGATTCATTCCTGGCCGCTTTAAAGTCTGACTGCACAAAACTTGACTGCCTCAATACTCAAGGCGCGCATTACGGAGGATATGAAATCCGCCATGCGTGCAAAAGAAACGCTCCGCCTCGGTACGATTCGCCTCCTGCTGGCTGCCGTCAAGCAGCGCGAGGTGGACGAGCGTATCGAGCTCGACGACACGGCCATCAGTAGCATCGTCGAAAAACTCATCAAACAGCGCCGCGATTCGATCAGCCAGTTTCAGACGGCAGGCCGCCAGGATCTGGTGGATGCCGAACAAGCGGAACTGGCCATTCTGCAAACCTATTTGCCCGAACAGCTCTCTGCCGCCGAGGTAGATGCAGCGGTGGCGGCTGCGGTGGCTGAATCGGGTGCCGCCAGCGCAAAGGACATGGGCAAAGTGATGGGCTTGCTTAAATCCCGCCTTGCCGGTCGCGCAGACATGGGGCAGGTTTCCGCGCTCATCAAGGCTAAACTTTCCGCCTGAACCTGCGTTCTGCGGATAAACCGACTCCGGTTTATCATGGATGTTTATACCCTATAGCCCCATGGACATCCCTATAAATCTACTGCGCGGCCAGGATCCGGTCGCGTCCAGTGCCCGGAATCCTCATGTATACATACACTGCGGTTCCCGCGCTCCGGGCGCAACCGGCTGAGCGTGGTTGTTGCCGCTTTAGCGGCTCTACAACCACGGCCTGCCCCTTGCGGGTGGATGGCCGCTCGCTACGATTTCTAGAGGTGTCCAAATGATCCCGCGCGATTTTATCGATACCCTGCTCGCCCGCGTTGACATCATTGATGTCATCGACCGCCGCGTATCGCTTAAAAAAGCCGGGCAGAATTACCAGGCCTGCTGCCCCTTCCACACCGAAAAAACCCCGTCGTTTACTGTCAGTCAGACCAAGCAGTTTTATCACTGCTTTGGCTGTGGCGCGCATGGAACCGCGCTCGGGTTTCTGATGGAATACGAGGACATGAGCTTTCGCGATGCGGTAACGGCATTGGCGCAGGATGTGGGACTGCCGATACCAGAATCGGCCAGCGAACCGGACCGCCCCAAACCACCGCCAGCACTATGGGATGCGCTGGAGCAGGCGGCGGGCTTCTACAAACAGCAGCTCAAGCAAAATCCGCGTGCGATTGATTACCTGAAGCGACGTGGGCTCTCCGGCCAGATCGCCGCGCGCTACGGCATCGGCTACGCGCCTGCCGACGGCGGACTCAAGCAGGTTTTCCCCGATTACCAAGCCGATGCACTCGCGGTAAGCGGCATGGTCATCGACAACGAGCGCGGGCGCTATGATCGCTTTCGTGATCGCATCATGTTTCCGATCCGGAACAGCAAAGGGCAGATCATCGGTTTTGGCGGCCGGATTCTGGATCAGGGCGAGCCGAAGTATCTGAACTCGCCGGAAACCCCGCTATTCCACAAAGGCTCGGAAATGTATGGCCTGTTTGAGGCGCGCGAGGCAATCAAGCTGGCTGGGCGCGTGGTCGTGGTGGAAGGTTATATGGACGTGGTGGCGCTGGCGCAGCACGGCGTGGGGTTTGCCGTAGCCACCCTCGGTACCGCGACTTCGGCAATTCATGTGCGCACGCTGCTACGCCACAGCGATCATCTGATTTATTCGTTTGACGGCGACAATGCGGGCCGCAAAGCCGCTTGGCGTGCGCTGGAAAATTCGCTTGAATCCTTGCAGGACGGCAAGGACATCAGTTTTTTATTCTTGCCCGATGGCGAAGACCCTGACAGTTACATCCGCGCCCAAGGCAGTGACGCATTCATCCGCCTGCTGGATACGCAAACCATGCCGCTCTCGGCCTTTTTGCTGCGCGAACTCACGCGCGGCGCAAGCCTGGATAGCGCCGAAGGCCGCGCCCGTTTATTGAAATCAGCCAAGCCGCTGCTCGACAAAATCAGCGCTCCCCTTCTCACTGGCCTGCTGCGGCAAAAAATTGCTGAACTGGCCGATCTGCAATCCACCGACCTGGCGCAATTCGGGTTGGGTGCTGCAAGCAAAAATCGCAACACGCCACTTGCGCGCGGCCGCCGTCCCGCTCCCTCCAAGCTGCGCAATCTGGCGCGCAGCCTGCTGATCCACCCGCACCGCGCCAGCGAAATCCAGCCCGAATGGCTCGACCCGAATGACCCTTGGGCCGCTACCATTACCGAGATGCTGGACTGGCTGCGTCCCTACGATGCCGCCAAATCGCTATCCGCACTGCTTGAAGAGGTAAGAAACAGCGCACTCCAGGATCGGGTAGAGGAACTTGCCACGGACATGCTCAAACTCGACGATAACTGGGACTGGAGCGCGGAACTTGATGCCACCCTCCAGCAGTTACCTGAAGACTGGCGACGCAGGCGGCGAGCGGTGTTGAGCGCACGCCCGCTTGGGAGCCTGAATGATGCCGAACGCGCCGAATTGGTCAACCTGTCCGGCTTGTAAGCGCCTAAGGCCTCGCCTGCTTCAGGAAAGGCGAGAGCTGCACCGGGCCCCAGCGCAACGACAGCGAAGCTTCCACATGCCGCACTGCGTTTACGCGGAAGCGAAGCAGGCGCTGCGCGCCCTCGAATGCTTGGAGTGGTTCGCCCTTCCAAATGATTTCGGCAGCGACTGCCAGATACAGCAGGCCGCCAGTGTCGAAATCGATGAAGAGCAGACCAGCGCGCGGATTAACCAGCAGATTGCCTATCGTGTTGAAAAACTGGTTGCCGACGTAATCGGGGACGGTCAAGGTGCGGTCATCGTCCACGCGCACAAAGCCAGGCTTGCCGCCGCGATGCGAGACATCCACGCCATGCACGGAGGCGGTGGACTCACGTTTGTCCGCAGGATAGGCGGTGGCGATGAAAAAAGTGTCAGCACGCTGGATCAATCGCCGTACCGCTTCATCGCCTAGCCCGGTGTGATGAACGACCTTTGCGTCATCGTCAACGGCAACATACTCCGGCTTGCGCGCCTGGATGTACTTCGGGCAGTTACCGAAGCTCTGGCTTACCCGTACCCGCAGGCAGCTATCCGTGATGCGCTCGATGACACCGTTCATCCGGTTGCGGCGGCGGGTGTGCGGCGCTATACCCAGCAGGCCGATGGGCGCGCGGGGAACCAGCGTGTCCACGAGCGGATCGGCCGTGAGGGGCCGGGCACAGATGACCAGCTCATGCGGGGTCGGTGATTGGATGAACCCCGGCGGATTGGCCAGCACCGAGGCCCAGGGTTGACCTTGCCCATCCACCGTGCCCACGATCACGAAAGGCAGTCGGGTAAAGAATTCGCGATGCTGATCGGGCATGAAATCGCGAATCGCATGCTGCCCCACCGCGCGCATTTTTTCGCGCACCCCGACGCGTTCCTGTGCCGCGCATTCGCCTTCGTGGAAGGGCGGGTGTAGAAACATCACGCCGCCAAGCCTACCGCAGAGCGGGTCATCGGCACGAAGCCCGGCAAAGCCTCAATGCATGCAAGCCAGTTGCGGATATGGGGATACGGCGTGAGCGAGATGTTGCCTTCGGGCGCGTGCGCGATGTAACTGTAGTTGGCGACATCGGCAAGAGTGGGCAGCTCGCCTGCGAGGAATGCCGATTTTTGCAACTCTTTTTCCATCACGACAAAGAGACCGTGGGCGCGCGCCATCACTTCCTCTGCATTGAACGGCGCGTTGAAAACCTTAATCAGCCGAGCCGCCGCCGGGCCAAATGCTACCAGCCCTGCCGCCACCGACAACCACCGCTGCACTGCGGCTGCGCGCGTAGGCGATGGATGCTCGCTCCCCGCCGTAGTACGTTCGCTCGCCGCGCTGGAGGCACATCTGGGGGTGCGTCTGTTCAACCGGACGACGCGCCGGATATCCTTGACCGAAGAAGGCAAGCGCTATCTGGGAAATTGCCGCCAGGTGCTGGCTGCGGTGGAAGA
>JAYVLR010000027.1:0-4145 GCA_043759395.1 Thiobacillaceae bacterium | reverse complement strand
AATGGCAATCAATCGAATTCTGGTCGTGGACGACTCGCCTACAGAGCGTTTTTTTCTGTCTGAGCTGCTGGTCAAAAACGGCTATCTGGTCAGCATGGCCGAGAGCGGAGAAGAGGCGGTGGCGCAGGCCAAACTGATGCTGCCCGATCTGATTGTGATGGATGTGGTCATGCCCGGCATGAACGGCTATCAGGCGACGCGCATGATTACCAAGGAAGACGTCACCAAGCATATTCCGGTCATCATGTGCACCAGCAAGGGTCAGGAAACCGACCGGGTGTGGGGCATGCGCCAGGGGGCAAAGGCTTACATGGTCAAGCCGATCAAGCCCGATGAGCTGCTGTCCCAGATCAAGTCCCTCGGCTGACAGGACGGGCAATCCAGATGGCCAAAAAATTTAATCTTCGGGAATTCCAGACCAACCTGTCGCGCCAATTGCAGGCAGCCACCACGCGCGAGACGGTTTTTACCCGTTTGGGATTTCGGGTCGGCGACAACAACTGGCTGGTCGCCCTGGATCATGCTGAAGAAGTCATCCCCGTGCCGCCGATTATTCCAGTTCCGGGTACGCAACGCTGGTTTCGGGGCATGGCCAATATTCGCGGCAATCTTTTCGCGGTGACCGATTTTTCTGATTTTTTAACCGGCACGCAGACACCCGATACATCCGCTTGCCGGCTGGTCATTGCGCACCATCAATTCGGTGTGAATGCGGCATTGCTGGTGACCCGCACACTGGGACTCAAGAACACAGGCACGTTCCAGACCCTTGAAGCCGCGCCCGGCCAGTTGTGGGTAACGCACAAGTACGCAGATGATTCGCAGGCTGAATGGGTTGATCTGAATTTTTCGGCTTTATTGCATGACGTCGCGTTCATGAAAGTGGAAGCGCACGGCACCTTGGTTTAACTGAAACGTAGTGAATTGATTGATTTGAAGACTGGCGCGCTGCGCCCGATATTGAGGAGTATGAAACGATGGATATGGCAATCTCGATAACGAACCTGAAAGGTCTGGCTGGCCGGGTGACGGGCTCTCTCAAAGGCGCAGGCACGGAGCACACAACGCTCATCATGAAAAAGGTGCGCAAACTTGCCGACAAGGAGGCGGGCAGCGTGCCGTTGATCGGCCACATGCCGACCGAGACGCAGTATCTGGTTGCGGGCGGAACGCTGATCGCTTCGCTGCTGCTGGCTGCCGGTTTCACCATCTACAGCTTGGTTCAACTGGGTAATAAAGCCGCTTACGAAACTCGCGCGGCAGATCTTCAGGTCTTGTCGCAACGGCTGCCGCTGGCTGCGCAGCAATCGGTTCTGGGTAACACGGATGCATTCAAAAAGCTGAGCGAAGGCAACGCACTGTTCAAAACTACGTTCACCGGCCTGGTCGAGGGCGATAGCGACGTGCCCGCATCGGGCGGCGCCGCACGCGAATCGCTGGACAAAATCGGCGAGCAATGGAAAGTGAACGCTCCGCAGATCGCACAGATTCTGACGCAGCAAAAAAATCTGGTTGCGCTGAACAAGAACATCCGCAAAATTAACAAGCTGAGTATCAGTCTGCAGGCGGTGGCTGAGAAACTGACGAACCAGATGACTGACGCGGGCATGGGCGTGCGCGAAGTGTCGCGCGCCAATCACCTGACCATGCTCTCGCAGCGCTTGCCTAAAAATGCAAACCTGCTGTTGTCTGCCGACCTGATTGACCCCCGGGTTGTAATCCAGCTGGAAAAAGACACCAGCTCGTTCCGCGACACCGTGCAGGCGCTGATGCAAGGCCGCGCGGCCAGCAATGAGGACAGCATGCTGACGCTGGAAGACCTGGGCGAAAACATGGGCGACATGGTCGAGGCGGTCGGCGCGGTGCTGGGCGATACGCAGTCCTTGCTGAAATCGAAAGTGGCCGCACGCAACCTGTTTGCCGACAGTGACAAACTGCTCGCGGACACCAATGCGCTCGCACAAAACTATCAATCGCTGGGCTCGGCTGGCTATTTGATCGCCGCCGTGTTTGGCCTTCTGGCAGTGGGTTCGCTGGTGCTGTTGGGGCTGGTCAATATTAACGAAACCAAATCCCGCGCCCGCAAGAGCGTGGAAGAAAACAGCCGGAACCAGGAAGCGATTCTGCGTTTGATGGACGAACTGGGCGAGTTGGCGGAGGGCAACCTTACGGTCAATGCCAGCGTGACTGAAGACATTACGGGCGCGATGGCCGACTCAATCAACTACACGGTTGAAGAGTTGCGCGGCCTGGTACGCGGGATTAACACCGCAACGGCGCAAATGGACCAGGCAGCCAATCAGGCTGGTGAAATATCCGACTCGCTGCAACTGGCGGCGCGCCGCCAGTCCGATGAGATTGAAGAAACTTCGGCTGCGGTGATCAGTTTGTCGCAATCGGTGCAACAGGTATCCAGCAATGCCGCAGAGTCCGCACGGGTGGCAGACCAATCAATGCTGGCGGCAGAAAAAGGCCAGCAGGCGGTGCAGAACGCGATCTCGAGCATGAACGGATTGCGCGAGCATATCCAGGAAACCTCGAAACGGATCAAGCGTCTAGGCGAGTCGTCGCAAGAGATTGGCGAAATTGTGGAGCTGATTTCGGACATTACCGAACAGACCAACGTGCTGGCGCTGAACGCTGCGATTCAGGCGGCATCCGCCGGCGAGGCTGGGCGCGGATTCTCGGTGGTGGCAGAAGAGGTGCAGCGGCTGGCTGAACGCTCGGCTGACGCGACCAAGCAGATTGCGGCGATTGTGAAAACGATTCAATCCGATACGCACGATACGGTGGCGGCAATGGAAGTCTCGACCCAGGGCGTGGTTGAAGGCGCAAAACTGTCGGATGCGGCGGGCAAGACGCTGGCGGAAATTAGCGAAGTGTCCAAAACCCTGGCGAGCCTGATTGCCGGTATTTCTTCGGCGACGCAGGATCAGGCTGAGTCGACCTCAAGAGTGGCTGCAACCATGCAGGACATCAAGACCATTTCTACGCAGACCAGCGAAGGTACGCAAAAAACGGCTGACTCGATTGTGGGTTTGAAACAGCTGGCAAAAGAGCTGCAAGGCTCGGTCGCCGGATTCAAGCTGGCTTGATCGCCACCTTTTCAAGCCATGACTAATTCGACTATTTGGAACAGGAATTCCGTAGGGAATTTCCTGAAAAATACGCTGAGGATCGCACGCTATGAGCGCCATACTTAACTACGATACCGGCCCGCTGAATTGGGTTCGGAGCGACATTGAAGCCGCCTTGCAGGCAGCGCTGGGGCGAGTACAAGCCTTCAGTGCTGATGCGGATCTGACCAATGCCTTGCGACTGGCACGGGATGATGCCCATCAGGTGGCTGGAGCCTTGCGTATGGTCGGCCTCGAAGGCGCGGCCACGGTTGCGGCCACACTTGAACTCACACTTGCCGATATCAATGAAGGGCGTCAGCCGCCTGCCGATGGGGTTTTCCAGGCGGTGCGCAACACGATCGAAGGCTTGTCGCGCTGGATCAAGGAACTGGCAGATGGTCGCGGCAGTGGCGAGCTGGCCTTGTTCCCGCTGTATCAACGCTTGCGCGAACTACAAGGCGCGGAACACGTGTTCGAGGGCGAGTTGTTTTTTCCCGATTTGCGCTCGCGCGTACACGGCACGCCGGTTACGGATCAGCCAAGTGAAATGCTGGCGGCCAAAATCAAAGCCGCACGGGCTATTTTTCAGCGCGGCTTGCTGGCATTCCTGCGTGGACAGGGCGCGGAGCAGGGTCTCACGCTCATGCGGCAGGCGCTGGCCGAAGTGGAAAAAACTGCCCCGACCCAAGCCGCTCAAACGTTCTGGTGGGCCTGCGTCGGATTCATCGACAGCCTTATTGCGCAGGGTGTGGAGGCGGACTTCTACGTCAAGCAACTGCTCGCGCGCATTGATTTACAAATGCGCCGCTTGATGGAAGGATCGCCGCAGGTGGCAGAGCGCCTGTTGCGTGACGCGCTGTTTTTTGTTGCCAAGAGCCAGACACTCGATGGCCGCGCCGCTGAAGTGCGCGCCACCTTTGCGCTTGATCAGTACCTGCCGGGCCAGGGGCTGCTTGACCCGGAGACGCTGGCGCGGATGCGTCCAGTGACGGATTCGCTCAAAGCAGATATCAATAGTGCGCGCGA
>JAYVLR010000026.1:0-7610 GCA_043759395.1 Thiobacillaceae bacterium | reverse complement strand
CGCCTTGTCGGGCAATACCGAGTTTGAAATCCTTTATATCAACGACGGCAGTACCGATGGCACGGCGGCGGTGCTGGATGCGCTGAAGCGTGAGTTTTCGATGCTGCGGGTGATTCGTCACCGCGCTTCATGCGGACAGAGTCAGGCGGTCACCAGTGGCGTGCGTGCGGCGCGTTATGAGTGGATAGCGACCCTGGACGGCGATGGTCAGAACGACCCTGCCGATATTCCGGCTTTGCTTGCAAAATTATCGGATCCGTCTCAAGCCGCCAATCTGGAGTTGTTGGCGGGCTGGCGGGCGCGGCGCAACGATACGTTTTTGCGGCGGCTGTCGTCCAGAATCGCGAACGGGGTGCGGCGCCGCATGTTGCGTGACAACACGCCGGATACCGGCTGCGGTCTGAAAGTGTTTGCGCGCGAGACTTTTTTGCGGCTGCCCAATTTTGATCACATCCACCGTTTTTTGCCTGCTCTGGTGATACGCGGCGGTGGGGCGGTGCTGTCGGTGCCGGTCAACCACCGTTCGCGCGAACGCGGCACGTCCAAATATGGCGTTCATAACCGCTTGTGGGTGGGGATTGTCGATCTGTTCGGCGTGGCCTGGTTGCAGCGCCGGGTGCGTTTGCCCGTGATTGAAGCCGACTCCGATGTATGAGTGTTTGAATGAACGCCAAGGTCATTCTTAAAGGCCTTGCGCTGATTCTGAGTCTTGCCCTGCTGGGAGTTCTGTTCAAGGCCAGCGATCTGGGCGACAGCATGAACGAAACCTGGATCGATACCCACGTCAGAAGTCACGGCGTGCAAGGTGCGCTGCTGTTTCTGATGATGGGTGCCATTTTTACCGGCATCGGTTTGCCGCGCCAGATCATCGCTTTTCTCGGTGGCTATGCGTTCAATATTGCGCTGGGGACGTTTCTGGGGACGTTCGCCGCGCTGCTCGGATGTGCGCTGACGTTCATGTATGCGCGACTATTCGGCAAAAGTTTGTTGCGTGCCCGCCTTGGCGAACGGGCACGGCGCTTCGATGCTTTTATTCACGACCATCCATTCTCGATGACTTTGCTGATCCGGTTGTTGCCTGTGGGTAGCAATGTGCTGACCAATCTGGCGGCGGGCATTTCGAGTATTCGTCCGCGCGCATTTTTTTCCGGCTCCTTTCTCGGCTATCTGCCGCAGTCGCTGGTGTTTGCGCTGGTGGGCAGCGGTGTGCATATTGCCCCCGGACTTAAACTGGGTGGGGCGATCGCATTATTCTTTGTGTCCGGAGCCTTGGGTGCCTATCTGTATCGCCGTCATCGCCACGGGCTGAGTCTGGATGCCGAGGTGGACGTGGCACTTGGAGAATCTGAACAGACATGAGTTTCCAGTCAATATCCGCAACCCGTAATCACCGCGTCATGCTGCCATTGGCATTAATGCTGCTGGTGATGCTGACAGCGGTAGCCCTGTTTGCGCGACCGCTCACGCCGATCGACGAAACCCGTTATGTCAGTGTGGCGTGGGAGATGTGGTTGCGCGGCGATTTTCTGGTGCCGTTTAAAAACGGCGAGCCGTATAGCCACAAACCACCCTTGATGATGTGGATGTTTCAGCTCGGCTGGCTGATATTTGGCGTGAACGAATGGTGGCCGCGCCTGGTGTCGCCGCTGTTTTCTGCCGGCGGATTGCTGCTGACGATGGGACTGGCGCAACGACTGTGGCCAAGGTATTCGGGTGTGGGCGGACAGGCGGTGCTGATTCTGGTCAGCAGCTTGCTGTGGACGGTTTTTTCCACTTCGGCCATGTTCGATGTGATGCTCGCATTCTTTGTGCTGCTCGGGATGCATGGCACTCTGATCGCAGCTGACGGCAAACGCGGGATCGGGTTCATGCTACTTGGTCTGGCGATCGGCTTGGGCGTGCTTGCCAAAGGGCCGGTCATTCTATTGCAGGTGCTGCCGGTTGCGGTACTGGCACCCTGGTGGAGCCCCGGCCTGCCCCACAAGGGGACTCCGGCTGTCTACGGGCTAAAGCCCGTGACAGCCCGTATGCCCTGGACGCGCTGGTTTGCAGGGTTGCTGGCTGCCGTGCTGCTGGGCGCGGCGATTGCCTTGGTGTGGGCGATTCCAGCGGGGATCGCGGGCGGGGCGGAGTACCGCAATGCGATCTTTTGGGGGCAGACTGCCAATCGCATGATTGAGTCGTTTGCGCACAGGCGCCCGCTCTGGTGGTATGTGCCGTTACTCCCGGTCTTGTTGTTTCCCTGGTTTCTCTGGCCGGGGTTGTGGCGAGCCGTTGGGCACTATGCCCGGCAAAATCTGGATCGTGGCGGACGTTTTTGTCTTGCGTGGATGCTGCCTGTATTCGTCGCGTTTTCGTTCATCAGCGGCAAGCAGGTGCATTATCTGGTGCCGCTGTTTCCGGCTTTTGCCTTGTTTGTTGCACGTGCGCTGGAAAACGGTTCAGAGGGCGGAGTGCGTCCGGGCGGATTGTGGTTGCCAGCTATTCTGGTCGCTACCTCTGGCGTGATTTTGTTGATGCTGTCGCAGGGCAGGGTGGCGCTGCCGCACGATGAGTTCCCGCAATTACCCCCTTTCTGGCCGGGCATGTTCATGCTGGCGATGGGAATCGCGGCCGTTGTTTTTGGCCGACGGTTTGCCCGGCCGATGATACTCGTGGGCTTGATGGGGGCTGTATTTTCGGCCTTCATGCAACTGGCGATAGCACGCCCGCTGTATGCGTCGTATGACGTGCGCCCGATGGCGCATGCCATACGCCAGGCGCAAGACGGCGGCCATATCGTTGCCCATATCGGCAAATACCACGACCAGTATCAGTTTTTTGGCCGCCTGAAGCAGCCCTTGGTGGAATTACAGGGCGAGGCGTCAAAAATCTGGCTGCTGAGCCATCCCGCAGCGTATGCGGTGGTGTATGTCAAAGACACAAGCGGCCTACAGGGCATACCAGCCATCGTGGCACAGCGTTATCGTGGCGAGGTGGCCGCTTTGCTTGATGCACAAACGGCATTGCGTTTGTTGACAACACCAGCTGTGCTCGATACCCGCTAGGGTTGATAGGGGCTATCCCCGTCAGGGGTGATATTGCCTACTGGGCATCGGCATCTTTGTGAGGCAACACAACCTCACGCGAAGGCGAGATCGTCGAAATGGCGTGTTTGAATACCATCTGCGCGGCTTGATCCTGACCCTTGAGCAACACCACAAACTGATCGAAGGACTCAATCCGCCCCATCAGCTTGATGCCGTTTACCAGAAAGACTGAAACGGGTATCCGCTCCTTGCGCAGGGTGTTGAGAAAGATGTCTTGCAAGTGATTGTATTCTTTGGAAGCCATGTGATTCCCCTTTAAGTGGGGGGCTTGCGCCCCCGATTGTGTTATTCGACTTTTGCCGCTTCGCGTAAGGCGCCTACTGCATCACGAATACGTTTTTGCTGAAGCTGTTTTTGCACGTCTGCTTTAACTTCAGACAGTGGCGGAATTCTCAGCGGGCGCACATCTTCGAGCTTGATGATATGGTAGCCGAACTGGGTCTTGACCGCTGTTTTGGTGACTTCGCCTTTTTTGAGTCCAACCATGGCCTCCGAAAACTCTTTGACGAACGCACCAGAATCTGACCAGTTCAGATCGCCGCCGTTTTTAGCCGAGCCAGGATCCTGCGAGAATTTCTTGGCGAGGTCTTCAAATTTAGCTTTTTTGCCCAGATCCGCAATCAGTTTCTTTGCTTCGGCTTCGGTTTTCACCAGAATATGACGCGCACGGTATTCATTGGCGCTGGCCGATGCTTTGGCTTTGTCGTATTCGGTTTGAATTTCTGCTTCCGTCACCGGATGGGACTTGATGTAGTCTTCCAGATAGACCTTCGATAGAGAGTTTTTGCGTTGAATATCGAGCACGGCTGCCACGCGCGGGTCTTTGTCCAGGCCTTTGTCGATGGCGGCGCGGGAGAGTATTTCAGCATTGACCAGCGTGTCGCGCACGCGTGAGGCGAGCTGTCCATTATCGGGTTGACCCTGGGCAAGCAGTTCGCGTTTGAGTATCTCACCGTAGATGACCGGGATTTCCTTGCCATTGACGATAGCAATGGGCTTGTTGGCCTCTTGTGCGGCAGGCGTGGCAGCGGGTTTTGCATCGGCAGGTTTTGCATCTTCGGCGTAAGCCATCGGTGCGCAGGCAAGCAGGATCAGTGCGGTGAGGAGGGTCTTACGCATGGTTATGTCCTTGTTAAAGTTCTTCGGGGGTTAAAGCGGTGATGGAAAGTGCGTGAATTTCGTGCTGCATCAGTTCGCCCATTGCAGCATAAACCAGCCGGTGGCGTGCGAGTGTCGATAAAGCCCGGAATTGGGGTGACACCAGCGTCAGGTTGAAATGTCCGCCGCCAGAAGCGGCGCCAGCGTGCCCTGCATGTTGAGCGCTTTCGTCTTCGAGCACGATGTTTTCCGGTTCCAGCGCGGCCAGTCGTTGGCGAATCAGATCAGCCGTATTGATGTGGGCCGCATTGATGTGGATGGCGTTCATGCGGGCAGCACCTTTTTGAACGGTCTAACGCTGACTGAAGCATAGACCTGCGCGGCAACGTAAGGATCGGAGTCTGCCCAGATTTGCGCGGCAGCGATAGAATCGAACTCAGCCACGATCAGACTGCCGGTAAAACCTGCGGTGCCAGGATCATTGCCGTCGATAGCGGGAAAGGGTCCGGCCAGAAGCAAGCGCCCTTCATTTTGAAGCGCGTGCAAGCGTTCCAAGTGGGCGGGGCGGCTGGCGAGCCGTTTGTCCAGGCTGTCAGGCACATCCTGCCCGACGATTGTGTACAGCATTATTGGTTTTCTTTCTTGTCCGTATTATCCAGATACCGGGTGAGCATCATGCCCTGCCCAATCACAAACACCAGCATCAATCCCATACTGCCAAACAGTTTGAAATTAACCCAGTCATCTGTCGAGTAGTTGAAGGCGACCCACAGGTTTACAAGCCCCATGACTGCAAAAAATCCGCCCCAACTCAGGTTGAGTCGACTCCATGCGACCTCTGGAAGTTCCATCTGCGCACCCATTAAGCCGCGAATGATGTTGCGGCCAAATAGCGCAGCACTAAAAATGGATCCCGCAAAAATCCAGTACAGCACAGTGGGCTTCCACTTGATAAAGCTCTCGTCATGCAGCCACAGCGTCGCGCCGCCAAATACCAGAATGATGCCCAAACTGACCCATAACATCGTTTCAACTTGTTGTCCGCGCAATTTTACCCAGGCGATCTGGCCGAAGCTGGCGATGATGGCAACGAAGGTTGCGAGATAAATCCCCGGCTTTTCATGTGCGCCTGTCGGTTGCGGAAGGCCCACACTTTGCAGGAGATGCCGGGTGGCTTCCGCGTTTGCATCTCCCAGTTTATAGGCAATAAAAAAAATGATGACGGGGAAGAGATCAAACAAAAACTTTTTCATTCGCGGTGCGGCGCTGCCGCCTGACAATTCATAGCCTGCTTATTTTGCTATGATTCTCCCTCCAGACCAAGCGCTTTCAAGCGTCGGGTCATAACCCGTACATTTCATAAATGATCGCCCGCCCTCGCTTGTTCCTTGTCTGCCATGAAAGTCTTGCTCTACCCGCAGAGAGTAGGCCGTGGTTGTAAAGCCGGTCAATCGGCAACAGCCACGCTCGGTCGGGCGTATGAATAACTACGCCGCTCCTTCCCAAAACCTCCCTGACAGCCAAGGCTCGGCGCGATTATGGGCTGACCCGGTATCCTTCAGGGCATCAGGCGAATTTATAAAATGCCCGGGTTAATGTTGAACATCGACCTGCATTGTCATTCCCATATTTCAGATGGTGTGCTGCCCCCAGCCGGGGTGGTGGCGCGCGCCGCCGCCAATGGCGTGGATGTGTTCGCGTTGACCGATCACGACGATGTGGCGGGATTGGCTGAGGCGCAGGCCGCTGCGGATGACGCAGGCATCACCTTCATTCCCGGCGTCGAAATTTCAGTCACCTGGGGCGGCCAGACGGTGCATATCGTCGGCTTGCGAATTGACCCGTTGAACCCGCTGTTGTCAGCGGGGCTGGGCGATATCCGGGTCGGACGCACAGCGCGCGCGCAGCGTATGGCGGATGATCTGGATAAGGTGGGGATCACCGGCGCATTCGAGGGTGCCCGCGCCTATGCCGCCAACAAGCAGATTATTGGCCGCGTGCATTTTGCCCGCTGGCTGGTCGAGCAAGGGCATGCGCCCGACATACGCACTACGTTCAAGCGCTTTCTGACACCAGGCAATCCGGGTTATGTCGAGCATGAATGGACTACGCTGGCGAACGCAGTGAGCTGGATTCGCGCCAGTGGCGGCATGGCGGTGCTGGCGCATCCGGGACGCTACGCGTTTAACGCGCGCGAACTGCATGTGTTGCTTGATGCCTTCCGCGCATTGGGCGGCGAGGGCATCGAAGTCGTGACCGGCAGCCACCATCCCTCGGAATACGGCAAGTTTGCTGACCTGGCGCGCGCGTTTGGATTCAAGGCCTCGCGCGGCGCAGATTTCCACGCGCCGGGCGAAGGTATCGACATTGGCCGCTTGCCTGCGCTGCCGCATTATTGCAAACCGGTTTGGCTGGATTGGCCAGAAGTCGAACATTTACAGACCCCAAACTGATCGCCATGTCGCAATTTTTTAATATTCATACCGACAATCCGCAGCACCGCCTGATTCAGCAAACCGTGCAGATTCTGAAGCAGGGTGGGGTCATCATTTATCCCACCGATTCGTGTTACGCGCTGGGCTGCCAGATTGGCAACAAGGATGCAGCGACGCGTTTGCTGCGAGTGCGCGGTCTGGATGCCGGGCACGATCTGACGCTGGTGTGCCGCGATTTGTCCGAGCTGGGCCGTTATGCCCAGGTCGATAACACACAATTCCGCATCCTTAAATCACACACGCCAGGACCTTATACCTTTGTCTTGCGCGGTACCCGCGAAGTCCCCAAGCGGCTGCTGCATAAAAAAAACGATACCATCGGTTTGCGCGTACCTGAACACAGCGTCGTCCAGGCGCTGCTGGAAGAGCTGGGCGAGCCGATTTTGTCGTCTACCTTGCTGCTGCCGGGCGAAGATGTGCCGATGACCGAACCCTGGGAAATCCGCGAGCGGCTGGAACACCAGGTTGATCTGGTGATCGACAGCGGCGCGTGCGGACTGACTCCGACCACCATCGTCGATCTGACTACAGACACTCCCGTCGTACTGCGATACGGCAAGGGCGACACGAGCGATTTCGAGACATAAATGGAGCCGGGTTTGATTCAATTAGGCCTGATACAGAAAATCGCCGTGTTTGCGTTGCCGGTGATTTTTGCCATCACCCTGCATGAGGCCGCACACGGCTACGTCGCGCGCTTTTTTGGCGACATGACCGCGGCCATGCAAGGCCGCATTACGCTCAACCCGTTAAAACATATCGATCCGGTCGGTACGATCCTGGTTCCGCTGGTGATTTTGTTAACCAGCAAACTGCTGGGCGGCGGCGCGATCCTGTTTGGCTGGGCCAAGCCTGTCCCGGTCAATTTCGGCAAACTGCGCCACCCGAAAAAAGACATGCTGTGGGTTGCCGCCGCTGGCCCCGGGAT
>JAYVLR010000025.1:0-9149 GCA_043759395.1 Thiobacillaceae bacterium | reverse complement strand
ACCGCTTCCGACTTTATACCTACCGCTAATTTCGGGCTGATGACTGCAGTCGGCTTGTTTTCCGGTCAGTTGTTTGAACTGCTGCTGTTGCCCGCCTTGCTGCTGCTCAAGGACGGTCGCAAAAAACCGTTTAAGGCACAACCAGCTTGAGCGGATTGAAGTCATCGTGATACAGCGCCAGCTCATCGCCCGAAGCAAATTGCCAGCCTTCGAGATGGCCGAAGCTTTCACTGGATTTGGGATCCAACTTCAAAGTAAAGCGGCGCGCGTTTGCCAGGGTGGGATTGCGCACCGTAAGCACCACCGTCAGGTAACGTTCGCTGCTGTTTTCCAGCACCGCAACCAGACCCTTGCCTAAAAATGATGCGCGAAAACTGACCACAACCGGCATCGCTGGCTTGGTGCCCGCCGTCGCCTGAAAATCCGTTTCCTTGTATTGCAGTTGCGCCTTGAGCTGTTCGATTTCCAGCAAGCTCTGATTAAGCCGGTTGCGCGTTTCCACCAGATAGCCCTCGGTTTTTTGACGGGTCTCGACTTCTTTCGACAGGCGGCGTTGGGCCTCGCCCAAATCGACGTTCAGAATGAACGCATATAAACCCAGCCCGCACACCAGCACGCCCAGAGCGATATTGATCCCGACAGAAATCTTGATGCCGCGCGACAGCCGGGCAGCAGACTGGGGGAAAACTCCATTTGGCGTGTCCATCATCCCCGTTCTAGCCGGTATTCCGCATTCCCGCCGCAATCGCATTGATCGAGCGCATCAGCGCGGTTAGCCAGCGGGTGCGGTCTTCTTCCCACAGGGATTCATTGCGATAGCGTTTAAGCAGGCGCACCTGAATGTGTGAGAGCGGATCGAGATAGGGTTTGCGCCGTGACAGCGACAGACTCAAGGCCTCGTTTCCTTCCAGCGCGACCTTGAGGTCAGCCAGAGCCAGCACGCCTTTGAGGGTGCGTGCATATTCTGCCGAGATAGTGGCGTAAATCTGGCGGGCGCTCTCCTGCCCGGTCAGTTCGGCGTATTCGCGGGCGATATCCATATCGGCTTTGGACAGAGCCATTTGCACGTTGGACATCAGCGCCCTAAAAAACGGCCACTCACGATACATTTCGCGCAACAGCGCCAGCCGGTTTGCGTCGGCACACTCGGTTTCGAGGGCGGTGCCGATGCCGTACCAGGCGGGTAAAGTGTGGCGCGATTGCGCCCAGCCGAAGACCCACGGAATCGCCCGGATCGAGCTCATCGAACGGTCGGCTTTTTTGCGATGCGACGGGCGTGAGCCGATGTTGAGCAGGCCAAGTTCAGTCACCGGGGTGGATTCATAAAAATAATCCATGAAGCCGGGGGTGGCTTCGGTCAAGGTGCGATAGGCCGCTTCGCCATCAGCAGCAAGTTGCGCCATCATCGCCGGATATTCAGCGTTGACTGCACGCATGCCGCCAATCAAGCCGCAACTGGCTTTAATCAGCCCGGTCGCGCCCATGCTGATTTCATACGTGGCCGTTTCCGGATTGCTGTATTTGTAATACAGCATTTCGCCCTGCTCGGTAAATTTGATCTGGCCATTGACGGTGCCGGGCGGCTGCGACAGGATCGCTTCGTAAGTCGGGCCGCCGCCTCGGCCGACCGTACCGCCGCGACCATGAAACAAGCGGCATTCGATGCCATGCCGTGCGGTGATGCCGATGATATTGAGCTGCGCCTGATACAGATTCCAGTTCGAAGCCAGAATACCGCCGTCCTTGCACGAATCGGAATACCCCAGCATCACTTCCTGCAGATTGCCCGAACTTGTCAGCAGGGCACGATAAACCTGATTGGAAAACAGCGACTCCAGCACCGCTTCGGCGTGGCGCAAGTCTTCAATCGTCTCAAACAGCGGTGCGATCTGGATGTCGCAAAACCAGCCGTTGCCGGTGTAACCGCACAGTCCCGCCAGCTTCGCCAGAAAATGCACTTCCATCACATGCGAGGCGGCATGCGTCATCGAAATGACGTACGCACCAAAGGTTTCCTTGCCGACCTCGGCCTGCAATCGGGCCATGCGGTGAAACACCGCCAGCGTTTCGCGCGCTTCGTCGCTCAGACTCGCAGCGTCGAACTCCAGCGCATCCATCCGCGATATCCAGCCGGACAAGCGCTGCATCCGCGCAGCTTCATCGGCTGCGGCGTAATCAAAATCGGGATCCAGTTGCGCCAGGATTTCTGTCGTGGTGCGCGTGTGGACGGTGGATTCCTGGCGCACATCAAGTTGCAGCAGATGGAAGCCGAAGCTTTCCACCATGCGAATAAAGTCGCGCAGCAATCCGTCTGCCACTTCGCGGTCGCCGTGGCTGATCAGCGAATCCGCCGTCAGATTAAGGTCGCCCAACAGTTCGTGGATGTCGGCATACACCAGATGCGTGGCCACTGCCGGCACGCCTTTTAGCGCCTGATTCACGTACGCCAGATTGGCTTGCAGCCGTGCCTTGATCAGTGCCATGCGGCGGCGATACGGTTCGCGCGTGTACATCTGCACCGCAGTGCCGCGAAACACCTGCTCGCCAAAACGCACTTCGTCTTCTGCCAGGCTGTCCATGAACGCTTGCGAGGGTTGGCACCAGCGCAGCGAATGGGTCAGCGTCTGCTTCAATGCTTCGGCCTGCTGCACATATTCCGTCAGCGCTGTCGCCATTTGCGTATACACCGCCCATTCGGTGACTTCAGCCGTCACAAACGGATTACCGTCCCGGTCGCCGCCGATCCACGAACCAAAGCGGATAAAGCTCGGCACCTCAACCAGCGGCAAGCCAGCGGCGCTTGCGCCATAGTGTTTGCGAATGGCTTTTTCAAAATACCGGTACGCGCGCGGCACTGCTACAAACAGGCTCTCTTTGACGTAATACAGGCCGTTGCGAATCTCGTCTTCCACTTCCAGCTTGTGCGTGCGCAGCTCGTCCGTGCGCCACAACACTTTGATCTGCGCCGACAGGTCGTGAATGATTTCGCCGCGTTCTGCATCGCCCAGAAACGGGTCGTACAGGCGCTCCGACAGCACGAACAAATGACGCAAACCTTCCATCACCGCACGCCGCCGCGCCTCAGTTGGATGGGCAGTAAACACGGGCGAAAAATGCATGTTTTTCAGCAAGCTTTGCAGCACTTCGGGTGCCACGCCCTGTTCGTGCAAATCGCCCACCGTACGTTCGAACGAGCCGAACCAGAGCGAACCGCCCTGCGCCATCTTGCGGCGGCGATTGCGGTGCGCGAAGGTTTCTTCGGCCACGTTGACCAGGCTGAAATAAGCGGCAAACGCGCGGATCACCTGCTCCAGCTCTTCCGGCGGCATGGTTTCGATCAACTCGATCAAGGCACTGCGCTGTACCGCATCTTCACTTTGATGCAGATCGGCAAAGCCCCGGCGCAGCGTCTCCACCGCATTGAACACGTTTTCGCCCGCCTGCTGTTTCAACACATTGCCCAAAAGCGTGCCGAACAGCCGCACCTGGGCGCGTAAATGGTCATCAGTAAGCAGGTCTAGCGGGGCATTCATGGGCAGTCACACATCGAAAAAACAAAGCCGTGCATTTTCTCACAATCGGGTCCGCTTCTGGCTGAATCCGGCCAGACGCGGTTTATCCTACCCACTTCCTGGCATTACGGAACATCCGCATCCAGGGCGATTCCGCGCCTGCATTCTGCGGATGCCAGGACAACTGCGCCGTGCGATATACGCGCTCGGGGTGCGGCATCAGTATGGTGAAACGGCCATCCGCCGTGGTATAGCCGGTCGCACCGCCGGGCGAACCATTGGGATTGCCCGGGTAGGCTTCAGTCGGCTGGCCGCGATGGTCCACATAGCGCAAGGCGGGTTGCGCCAGACCGGCATGCGCCGGGTCACGAAACAATACCCGGCCTTCTCCATGCGACACCACAATCGGCAGTTTCGATCCGGCCATGCCGCCAAAGAACAGCGAAGGCGAGGCAAGCACTTCAGCCATGACGAATCGCGCTTCAAATTGCTCGGACAGATTGCGTTCGAAGCGCGGCCAGGCAGCAGCACCCGGAATGAGTTCGTGTAATTGACTCATCATCTGGCAACCGTTGCACACGCCCAGCGCAAAACTGTCAGTGCGCTGAAAAAAAGCGGCGAACTGATCGCGCGCGCGCGGGTTGAACAGGATGGACTTGGCCCAGCCGCCGCCTGCGCCGAGCACGTCGCCATAGCTGAAGCCGCCGCACGCAACCATGCCTTTGAAATTGGCCAGACTCACGCGACCGCCAAGGATGTCGCTCATATGGACATCCACTGGCGCAAACCCGGCAGCGTCAAACGCGGCGGCCATCTCGACCTGGCCGTTCACACCCTGCTCGCGTAATACGGCCACGCGCGGCCGTTTGCCGCTGGAAACGTAAGGCGCGGCAATGTCGTCCGTCGCATCAAAACTCAATGTATAGCTCAAGCCCGGATCGCCTGCGTTGGCATGGGCTGCAAACTCTTCTTCGGCACATGCAGGATTGTCGCGTAGCCGGGCGATCTCAAAACTGGTGCGCGCCCAGGCGCTTTGCAGCTCAGTGCGCACCTCGTCAAATACCGGACTGCCCGCGCGCAGCACGCGCATCCGATCCAGCGTAGTAGTGTGCCCGATGACATGAAATTCGCCGCGCAGATCGGCATCGATAAACGCCTGCATGACGGACTGCGTATCCGCACGCCGCACTTGCAGTACAGCGCCTGCCTCTTCGTTGAACAGCACGTTGAAAATACGGTGCGAGACATCGCCATCAGTCAGCGGCTCGGGTTCGGGCAAATGCTCGTCTTCGACCTCGTGGCGTATCTGATCAAGGCAAAGCTCATCGACCTCGATATCCACGCCGCAATGCCCGGCAAAGCTCATTTCGCACAGCGCCGCAAACAAGCCGCCGTCGGAGCGGTCGTGATAGGCCAGGAGCTTGCCCGCCGCATTCAGCGCCTGCACGGTATTGAAGAAAGCAGCCAGGGACATCGCCGCAGGCGCATCCGGACAACGGTCTCCAACCTGCTTGAAGACCTGCGCAAAACTGGACGCGCCAAGACGATTCTTACCCAACCCCAGATCGATCAGAATAAGATCGGTGTCGCCGACATCAACGCGCAATTGCGGCGTGAGGTGCGCGCTGGCATCCGGCGTGACCGCAAACGCCGAGATCACCAGCGAGATCGGCGAGGTAACGGATTTCTGCGTCGCGCCCTCAGTCCACACGGTTTTCATGCTCATCGAATCCTTGCCGACCGGAATGCTGATGTCCAGCGCCTGGCAATACTGCGACACCGCCGCAACGGTATCGAATAGCGCCGCATCCTCGCCGGGGTGGCCAGCAGGTGCCATCCAGTTGGCGGAGAGTTTGATCTGCGCCAGACCATCGACGCGTGCAGCCGCCATATTGGTGATCGCTTCAACAATCGCCATGCGCCCGGACGCAGGCGCATCAATCAAGGCCAGCGGGGCTTTCTCGCCAATCGAAAAAACCTCTCCTTGCAGCGTCTTGTATCCCATCAAGGTCACAGCGCAGTCAGCCACCGGAACCTGCCACGGCCCCACGCACTGATCGCGCGCCGTCATGCCGCCGACGCTGCGGTCGCCAATCGAAATCAGGAACATTTTGGATGCGACACCCGGCAGGGCAAGGATGCGATACGCAGCGTCACGCAGGCTGATGCCTTCAATATTCAGCGGCGCAAGTCGCAGAGTCTGACGCATCACATCGCGCGTCATGCGCGGCGGCTTGCCCAAAATGACTTCGAGATCAACATCCACCGGGTAGTTTTGAAAGTGGCCGTCGCTGACCTGCAAATGCCCGGACTCGGTGGCTTCGCCCAATACCGCAAACGGGCAGCGCTCGCGCTCGCACAGCGCCCGGAATTCACCGATGCGCGCAGGCGGGATGGCCAGCACATAGCGCTCCTGGGCTTCATTGCACCAGATTTCGCGCGGCGACATGCCCGACTCTTCCGATGGCGCAGCGCGCAACTCAAACCGCCCGCCGCGCCCGCCGCCATGCACCAGTTCCGGCAGCGCGTTGGACAAGCCGCCTGCGCCGACATCATGGATCGACAAAATCGGATTGGCTTCTCCCATCTGCCAGCAGCGGTCAATAACCTCCTGCGCACGGCGCTCCATTTCCGGGTTGCCGCGCTGCACCGAGTCAAAATCCAGGTCAGCGGCGTTGGAACCGGTCGTCATGGAAGATGCCGCGCCCCCGCCCAATCCGATCAACATTCCAGGGCCGCCCAGCTGAATCAGCAAACTGCCGGTTGGCAGCATTTTCTTGTGGACGTGGCCTTCGCGAATGCTGCCCACCCCGCCCGCCAGCATGATGGGCTTATGGTAGCCACGGCGCTGATCGGCGACCGTTTCCTCAAAGCTGCGGAAATAACCGGCCAGGTTAGGCCGGCCAAATTCGTTATTGAACGCAGCGGCGCCAATCGGGCCTTCGAGCATGATGGCGAGCGGTGAAACGATCCGCTCCGGTCGGCCGTAAGCCTCTGTTTCCCACGCTTGGGTAAACCCGGGAATCGCCAGGTTTGACACCGAAAATCCGGCGAGCCCTGCTTTGGGTTTGGAGCCGGTACCGGTTGCCCCTTCGTCGCGAATCTCGCCACCCGAACCCGTCGCCGCCCCCGCAAAAGGCGAAATCGCAGTCGGGTGATTATGCGTTTCCACCTTCATCAAGATATGCGTCGGCTCAAGGCTGTACGCGTAGCTGCCGTCGGCGCGCGGGTAAAAACGCTCGATCGTCGCGCCCTCGATGACGGAAGAATTATCCGAATAGGCAACCAGCGTCCCGTCAGGGTGAGCAGCGTGAGTATCGCGGATCATGCCGAACAGGGTTTTATCGCGGGTTTCACCGTCGATCACCCAGGACGCGTTGAATATCTTGTGACGGCAATGCTCGGAATTGGCTTGCGCAAACATCATCAGCTCGACATCGGTTGGATTGCGACCCATGCGGGTGAAGTGTTCGAGCAGATAATCCAGCTCATCGCCAGACAAAGCCAAACCCAGTGTTGCGTTGGCATGCGCCAGCGCAGCGCGACCGCCATCCAATACATCGACCGCCGCCAGTTCGCGTGGAGAAACGTGCTGAAACAGACAATCTGCCGTGTCAATTGATGGCAATACCGTTTCAGTCATGCGGTCGTGAATCAGCGGCAGCAGGCTGGTAAGTGCTGCGCCGGTAAACGCGGCGCCATTCCGGTCTCGTATGCGATACGCCACACCGCGTTCAATCCGTTTGAGTTTGGCTACACCGCAATTTCTGAGAATGTCGCTGGCTTTGGATGACCAGGGTGAAATGGTGCCGGGACGCGGCGTGACGAGCAGGATGCCTGTTTCATCACGAACGTCTTCGCTTGCTACGCCGTAATCGAGAATCTGCTGAACCTGTTTTAATTCACCCGCATCCAGCTCAGCCTCCAGTTCCAGAAAATGCCAGTAGCGCGCTGTGATTTCGCCGAGTTCGAGCCCCGCACGAGCCGCCTCGACGCGGATTTTTTCAATACGGAACGATGACAGCGCAACGCTGCCGGGAAGCTTGGAAATGGAGGACATAAACGTCTTTGCAGACCAACAAAGACGTTATTTTATCTGATTGTGCCGGGCGCTTGCCGTCAATGCGGCACTCGTCCCAGCTTTTGCCAGACGTCAAAACAATCCAGACCGCAAAAGTGGTACACATAGTCCTGCGCATCAACGCTTTTGACCGCGTCAGCCGGGACTTCTTTCAAACACACGGCGCAACTGAGTTTATTGCAGCCGTCATCGATATCACACGCCACAATGACCCCGCCTGCCGGACTACGATGCAAGGTATCCATAACACTCTCCAGATTCATGCCGACAACTGAATCATAGGAAATTCTGGGGTGTTTGGGATGTGAACCCACCATGCGAGGCCTTGGCTCAGAATTTTTATGTGTTCTGGACTCACTAAAGATAAAAAAACATTCACACGACGATTGGCGCTAAAGATTCTGAACGGGCTGCCGATACTATGGATAACTGGGGCGCAAACAGTGAATTACAGCCCGCCAGGACGGTGGGTTCCCTCACCTGGCTGTCGGCTAAATAAGTCACTTTTGTTTCCTGTGTTATTCCGGTATTGGGGTTTACCCTGGGCTCTCCTCCTCCTGCCTTACCGGATTTTTAGCGGCGCCTCTGGCGCCGCTTTTGTTTTGTCCCGCCGGAAAACCGATGTGATTGCGCGGGGCTGAATACGCGCCCGCCTGCCGGCCAGAAACACGTACACACCCTGGGTGATGTTAAAGCTTGGCTGCTTGAGTCCTGTCTTGTTGAACCTTGACGGCAGGGGCTTTAACCGCCGACTCTTCTTTCACACGCTGCGTGACCAGAGCAAGTTGACGCTCTTTTTCCTCCGCCTCGCTTGCAAATGCACCCTCGCCGGCTCCAAGACGTGCCTCACGCAACGCATTGGCAGAACGCGCTTTGGCCAATATCTTGTTCGCTGCGGCCTCTTTTACACGTTGTTCCTCCAATGCCAGCTGGCGCTCATGTTCAACTTGCGCTGCCCGCGCCGCCGCTTCCTGACGAGCACGCGCCCGGGTAGCTTCCAGTGCCTGCCGCTGTTTGTTTTCCTTGATCGCAGCCTGTGCAACCGCATCCCTGGCCGCCTGCTCAGCCTCGCGTTTACGCTCCAGCTCGTCGCGCGCTTTCTTTGCTTCCAGGCGGACGTGTGCCGCCTTCAAATCTACGCGGATCTGCTCTCCTGTCTGACGGATACGCTCACCCGCTGCAGATAAAACTTCTCCAGAAACTGCCGTGTCTTCAGCAGGATGTGCAGCGAGTGGCAGCACACCCATCAAAAGCGCGGCGGCAGCAGGTAATACGTTGGGGAATTTCATCATGGCTCCTTTAGGCTGGTCTAAATAGACATAGACGCAGGTGTTGATTCGCCGTGCTCTCAAGCTTTCTCGGCTCAAAAATGCCAGCCCGGAACAGTACGCACATCTATCGCTAAAACGATTTACGACCATACAAACAAAATCTTTAGGGAAGCGCTGATTAATTCGTCGTTCCCGCATTCGCGGGAATGACGAATTAATCAGCGCTGCCTAAGCGATTCACCAACTTAAATGGCGCGTTAAATCGATTCAGGGAACGCAGGACAA
>JAYVLR010000024.1:0-5571 GCA_043759395.1 Thiobacillaceae bacterium | reverse complement strand
ACGCACGTTCCGCCTCCTGGCGCGACCAGTACGCTGAGTGTTCCGCCTAATGCCGTTGCGCGTTCGGTCATGCCAAGAATGCCGAAAGACTTCTTCTGGTCGATGGAATCCGCCGGCAAAGGGCCGATGCCATCGTCAACCATGTCGAGCTGAAGCGCGTCTTTATCTTTTTTAAGGCGGACGATCACATTCGACGCGCGCGCGTGCCGGGCAATGTTGGTCAACGCCTCTTGAACAATCCGGAACACGGCAATCGAGGTATCGGAATCCAGTTGAATCTTCTTGTGCGACGAAGTGAAGGTGGCCGGGATAGTAAAGTTCTGAGTGAAGCGCTTGAGCTGCCATTCAATCGCTGGAATGATGCCGAAGTCGATGATTTCAGGCCGGATATTGGAGCTAATGCGATGCGCGGCATCGAGGGTTTGATCGATGACGCTGTCGAGGTATTCGGTTTTTTCGCGCAGATCGGCGTGGTTCGGCGGCAGGTGGTGCGCCAGCCACGATAAGCCCATTTTGACCGCAGTCAGGTTGCCGCCGAGCGCGTCGTGTATTTCACGGGCGATCACCAGCCGTTCCTGCTCTTTCACAGATTCGAGCTGCTCGGTCAGGGCGCTCAGTCGAGCGCTAAAACGTTTGCTTTCCTCAGTCAGGCCGGATGCGGAATGGGCTAAAGCGATGCGCGGGGCCTCCCGCACACCTGCATCATTATTGGCGATGGCGATAATGAGCGGTTTGTCCTTGTGGGCGGATAAAAACAGGCGCATCTCGACCGGATAACTGGTGCCGTCTTTGCGGTGAAAAATGGTATTTAGCCGGGCGCGCTTTTTTCCCCTCGCTGCAAAAGTACACCCTGCACCAGGAACGCGACTTCGTCCTCACTATGGAGGAAGTCGCGCAAGCTGAGCTGCCGGAGTTCTTTCAGGGTGTATTGAAGATTGGTCAGCGCGGCGGGGTTGGCTTTGTAGATGCGCAGTGATTCCGCGTCGATGGAGAATACTTCTGTGTTGGATTCATGCAGAATCGTTCGCAGCAGGGTTGCTTCTTCTGTTTCTTTAATTACAACCATATGCGCTTGATACCAGGGGATAAATCAACCCCGAAAGTTAAACAGTGGTTTAAAAACTCATTCATGCCTGATGGATGTTTGATTGTTTAAATTATTAGCTGATTAAAAATTTATCATGCTGCTGACTTTTATTATTCCCTGAGTCTGTGCTGGCACCGACTATTTAGTAAGTCTATCAGCAACTATTCACAAGATGTTGATGATGGCATGGAAATTTCGTGTGGCGCGGTGTCCCCCTATTGAGCTAACCGCATCAATAGCAGTTGCCCGCCTTCAACCAGCTCGGCATCCAGCGCAACGTTATTGACAGTGGAGTAATGTGCCTGCACGTCGAGCAGAAAATACCGGTAATGGCCGGTGTCGTATCCCGCCACGCCTTTGAACAGGTCGCTGACCTCAATCACACCCGAAGATTCTTCGTCGGATTGTTTTGAACCGGTGCCGTCGATGTCGGCAACAGCGTTGGCAACAAAGCGGGCTGGATCGTGTTCGGCCAACCGGGTCAGCTCGCCACGGATATCGTATTTCCAGATTTCCCCAAGCGGCGTCTGATTGCCCAGATCTTCCTGGATGAGGATATTGCCCGCCGCATCCACCGTCAGGTTATCCATCATGCGCGGGCCGTTTGCAATGGTTGCGCCGTCAATCAGTACTTTGATTTTGCCGCCGTTTTCGGGGTGGGCGATGTCGTCAAATGTTACGCGCCACAAGCGGCTATTCCCGGTGAAACTTGCGGTCGTCACAAAATAAAAACGCCTGGGATTTTGCGTGTCCCATGCGCCGTCTTCTACCCGGTTCAAACCCGAACCCGCCGCCGTAACCAGCATAAAACGACCGCTGAATGCATTGGGAACGGGGTCGGAACCATTGACGCTGTCTTCGGTGGCAAAGCCCTCAATCGCCAGCGCATAGCGGATGCCATTGGCGAGACCTGCGCGCTCGACCGGGTTGCCCGAGGCTTGCTTGTTGCCGACGTAGAAATATACCCAGCTGGCATTCAGGCTGCTGTCGTCCATCCCGGCGACGAGGGTTTTATCCTGCTCGAAGGGACTGGCAAGCAGGTTTTCCCAGGCTGCATGACCCAGCCGGGGCAGTTCATAGCTCGTGCCACGCTGACGGCCCAGGGCGAGATGGGCAAAGGCGCGGCCAGTGCCGCCGACTTCTTCACCACTCATAAAGAGTCGGCCTGCATTGAAGCCCCTGCCCGAAACGCGATTGAAAAAAGCGCTTGGGGCAGGGAGATCGCCCGAGCAAAGATGGCGGATTACCGTATTGTTCGTTGCGACATAGTCCGTGCCATTCCACAGCATGACGGTTTGAATCAGGTCTTCTCCCCGCAGCACTTTAAGATCGCGCTTGCGGATTTGCCAGCTGGAAATAAAAGCGCCCTTGGCATCATGCGCCCGCACTACACCGGCTGCGCCGCTCAGCTCATGATTCATCAGCACGCTCATCGTGCCGTCGCCGTTGTCATAAGCGCCGAGCCCGTCGGGCAGGCCGACCATGCGATAGGCGTTTTTGTTTTTTCCGCTGACGCGATCGCCCACGCTCAGAATGGAGGTGAACGAGACACCTGAAGCAATCGGCACAAGATAAGGGCTTGCCGAACTGGAAGGCCCGGTGGCCGCGCGGGTGTTGAGTGAAAATGCCGCGCACAAGGTCGCAGCAAGCATAATCGTTTTCATTTGAGCGCTTGCTTCAATCATTTTTTAATTTTTCCGGGATCAATTCCCCGCTCCTTGGAGCGAAGGTTAGCGAAAGCCAGCAGCTTGAAGAGCGAAGTTAATACCCCGTAGCTTGCTGCAGGGTGCTTTATTGACGTAACGATAGGTTTGTGGTTTACGGTTCGGAATACGCTCTGCCAGCAGCGACTAGGTTGGGCTTGGCGTTCCTCGAAGGGCTTTTCTTGCGGCAGAAAAAGACATGCCGGTCGCAGCGCATTCCTGTTCAGCGCAAATGTCCCTGGTGCTGTATTTCCCCGATGCCCAAAGCGCACACATTTGTCGTTTCTTTTCGCGGCTTCCCCCCGGCTTTGAATGGCGTGCGTTTGCTGCGTTTCTTGCGTGAGCCTTCTTTTGAAGTTCGACCCCATCGCCGAACATTATTCGAAGCTCGATCATGCGCGTAATCCGCTGTTCGTCTTCTCCGATTTTTAGTCTCTCACTGAGCGCCTTCACCTCCTTGGCAAGCGTTAAGCCATTTTCATCAAAAGCAAGCCTGTATTCGTCCAGCCGGTCTTTTGTGTAGGCGTGAAGTTTCTCCGCCCCGTCGGCGAGTACGGCTATTTCTGCCGCATGTTGCGACAGCTCCTCGTGCGTTAAATTGAGCAGCTTCAGTCTGGCTAATTCCTCGGCCACCAGAAGATCAAGTTCGTTTGTTTCGTCAGCGTTCTGCTGACTCCACGAATCCAGCAATGCCATAGCCAGCGAGCCTGGATAGTGTGGGTCGTCGGGCTGTAACCTCGCCCCGGGTGTTTCCTTTGACATCATGCGTCCCTTTCACGCCCCTTGAAAATGTCGCCACGCCAGCCGGGCAAGGGTGTCCCGGTATTCGCCCCGTCGGGCTAGGCGTGGCAAACTCGTTAATGCTCGCTGTAATGAAACCGGCAAGCCACGATGACAAGCTCCGAATCTGTAACGCGATAAACCAGCCGGTTTGCATCGTCGATACGCCTTGACCAATATCCCGACAAGTCACCCCGCAGGCTCTCGGGCTTGCCGATGCCTTCAAACGGATTGCGCGCTGCCTCGTTGATTAGCGTATTGATGCGCTTCAGGGTCTTTTTGTCTTGGCCTTGCCAGTAAAGGTAATCACCCCACGCATCCGGGACAAACTGAACGGAGCGCATTATTTGACTGCGAGTAGTTCGCGTTTTTTGGCTTTCCCGGCACGGTCTTGCGCGATTGCCCTTGCAAGCGCCGCTGCGTTAGCCGGGTTGCTGGTCAGGTGCAGGGTTTCCATGATGCTGTTGTAGTGGGCAAGCGACATCACTACCGCGTCATCCTCGCTGTCACGGCGGCTGATTACGGTTATGTCCGCGTCTTGTGCCACGGTATCCAGCACGTCTTTGAGCGCATTACGCGCATGGGAATAGGTAACGATACGCATGGTGCATCCCGCCTTTATGGTCAATAAATTGTACAACAATAGCGCAGGATGCAACGGGATGCAACGGGATGTTGTTAGATGTATATGTCAAGCGGTTTTGTGAATCGGTATTACGTCCGCCCCGGCTTTCAGCTTGTCCAAATAATCCGCCCATTGCTGCATCATCTTGCGGCGCTCGGGTAGATGCGCGGTGCGGTTGTAGGCGCGTCCAAGCGGGTCTTTGACGGCGTGGGCTAACTGGTGTTCGATCAGGTCGGGACGCACGTTCAGCACTTCATCAAGGATGGTTCTCGCCATCGCGCGGAAGCCGTGCCCGGTCATTTCTTCCTTGCCGTAACCCATGCGCCGCAATGCCGCGTTGATGGTGTTTTCGCTCATGTTCTCCGACTTGCCGCGCTCGGATGGAAAGACATAGCGCCCGTGCCCGGTGATGGATTGCAATTCGTTCAGGGCAGCAACAGCTTGCGCGGACAGCGGGACAACATGGTCGGCTTTCATCTTCATGCGCGTGCCGGGGATATTCCACGCCGCGCCGCCAAGGTCGAATTCGTCCCACTCTGCAAAGCGCAGTTCACCTGGTCGAACAAAAGTCAGTGCGGCCATTTTGAGTGCGCACACAGTAATGAGGCTGCCCGAAAAGCCGTCTATCGCCCGCATCAGCCCGCCTACCGCTGCGGGGTCGGTGATGGCTGCATGGTGCATCGTTGCGCGCCGGGCGAGCATCAGCCGCAGGTCTATGCTTGCCGACACGTCCCGCGTAACCAGCCCACGGCTATCGGCGTAGCGCAGGGTACGTCCAACGTAGTTGAATACCCGGCTGGCGGTATCTAGTGCATCACGTTTACCAATGCGTTCGATCACGTCGAGTACATGCTTGGCCGTCACATCGGCAATGGGTAGCCCGCCGATTACCGGGAAAACGTCTTGTTCAAGCCGCGTCATGGTCTTTTCGCGGGTGCTGTCAGCGCGGTCGGCATACGCCTTGGCGTACCACTCGCGGGCGACGGCCTCAAAGCTGTTGGCTGCCCGCTCGACTTGCTGGGTCTTGGTGGCTTTCCTGAGTTCGCCGGGGTCTATGTCGTTCGCAATTAATCTGCGCCCGTTATCGCGCCGATCTCTCGCCGTCGCCAAACTCACATCGGATAAACGCCCAAGGCCAAGGTCTTGCGCTTGCCAGCAAAGCGGTAATCCATCCGCCAATATTTCCCGGCGGTGTTGACCAGCAGATACAAACCCTTTTCGTCCGTCAGCTTGTAAGGCTTATCAGCGGGCTTGGCTTTTTTGCAGGCTTGGTCTGTTAGCGGCATGGTGCATACCTTTCATGGTTTTGACGGTATCTGTTTTGACGGTATGCGAAGTGCCGTCATAGATACCGTCAATTTATTCGTATTTCCATG
>JAYVLR010000023.1:0-14749 GCA_043759395.1 Thiobacillaceae bacterium | reverse complement strand
CCGCGCACGCGCACCTGCCAATCCTCCAGACGAAAAGCCAGCGTCCCCGGCGCAGCGTCGTTGCGCAACACGGTCATGAAGACGCAGGCCGCAGCATACAGCCCGGCGTCTTCGACGGTGAAGCCCCGGCCGAGATAAAACGCCTGCGCCTGATCCGGCAGAATCTGGGTCAGACGCAGGGCAACGCCGTGGGCGCGGGTCTCCCAGGTCTCGGCACCGGTCGCCGGATCGATCCGGCGCGGCGCTTCGGCCTGCGCCACGCCGGCCCAACCCGCAAGACCCAGCGCCAGCAGACCGTTGGCAAACGCGCCTACCCATGTTGCAGTATTCCGGAAGCAGGCCACCCGCATGGCTCAGTGTCCCGCAGGCTGGCTGGCGCGTACGTAAGCGTCGAAGCCGCCCTTCTTCTTCCAGCCTTCGATGCCGTCCTGCAGCACTTTCACGTTGTCGTAGCCGAGCAGGCGCAGGGCGAACACCGCCTGTGCGGACAGCGAACCGGAGTTGCAATACATCACCACCATGCGGTCTTTCGGCAATTCGGCGCGGCGCACCACCGCCTGTCGCCAGTCGATGTTGATCGCGCCGGGAATATGCCCCCCGGCAAACTGGGCGGCATCGCGCGCATCGACAATGAAAACTTTTTTCCAGTCGTCAGCAGGAATCTGCTCCGGCCAGATCAGGCTGCTGCCGTACTCGGCGAAGTCCATGTAGCCAGACAGCGCATCGACCACAACGGCGTTCTCGTCGGCGTAAACCGGCGCGATAGCCAAGGCGAAACTGGCGATGAGGGAAGCGAGGATTTTGTTCATGCGATGTTTTTAATGGGTTGCAGATGATTTATTCGCGTGCAGGATTGAGACGCGGATGCGTTTCCTCGCACGCCACCAAAACAATGAGGCCCGAGACGAACATGGCGGCAGCGGTGAACCAGAAGCCCGCCTCGATGCCGCCGAACAGCGCCGCCACCGCACCCAGCAGCAGCGCACCGATGCCGTAGCCGAGGTCGCGCCAGAAGCGGTAGATGCCGATGGCCGAACCGCGCCAGTTGGGGTGCGCGATGTCGGACACCGCTGCCGAAAGCGTCGGATACAGCAGCGCCATGCCGAAGCCCATCACTGCCGCTGCGAACGACCACCACAGTTCGCCCTCGCCCAGCAGTACCAGCGCGACGCCTGCGCCGCACAACCACATGCCCGCGACGATGGGTTTTTTGCGACCGATGCGGTCTGACCAGTGGCCGGTGACAAACTGCGACAAGCCCCACACAAAGCCGTACACGCCCACCACCCAGCCGATGCCGGCCAGACTCAAGCCGTGTTGATACAGATAAACCGGGAAGAACACCCACACCAGTGCATCGACGAATTTCTCGACCAGCCCGGCCTGGCTGATCGATGCCATGCGCGGGTCGCGCCAGGACATCAGCGTGAAGACCTCCCAGGTATCGGGGCTATCCGAAATGTTGGTGGGGTATCGCGGCACAGGGCCGGTCATTAATCCGGCGGCGTGTTTTTTGCCTTCGGCATGTGCCCACGGCAGTGTGTCTTTCACCCACAACAGCGTCAGCAAACCGGCCGCACCAATCACCACCAGGCCGAACAGCATCAGACCTTCGCGCGCGCCGTAGGCAGTGGCGAGATAGCCAGTAACGATGCCCGCGACCGCGACACCGAAGTAACCGGAGAATTCGTTGAAGCCGATCGTGAGACCGCGCTGGTCGGCGGTAGTCAGGTCGAGCTTGGAAGTCTGTGTCATCGACCAGGCCAGCCCCTGGTTCACCCCCAGCAGCACCGTCGCCGCTACGATCCAGTTCCACGAAGGCGCGTACAGGATCATGAACGGGATCGGCACGGCGGCCAGCCAGCCGATAAACAGGACTTTCTTGCGACCGATGCGTTCAGACAAGCGCCCGGCGACAAAATTAAGCGCGCCCTTCACAAACCCAAATGCCGTGACGAACGCCATCAGCATCATGAACGAACCACGGGCCACACCGAATTCGGATTCGGCGAGCGCCGGCACCACGGTGCGGAACATGCCGATGGTGAGGCCGACGAAAAACACCTGCACCACCAGATGCGCGAACTGCGCGAGGTTGACGCGGATGCCAAACTGGAAATCCGGCAAGCCGGTACGGGTTGCGGTCATTACAGTTGCACTCCAAATTTACGCAGAACGGGCAACAGCGCCAGATACGCCACCACCGTCAGCCCGGCCGAAATGGTCAGACCGAGCCAAAAACCCACGCCGTGCCGCAGCAGAAACGCGAGCGCGACGAATAGCAGCAGCGAGGGAATCACCAGCCAGAAAATCTGCCCGGATAAATCGGCGATGGCGGCGTTGCCCGACCCTTCCACCCGCATCCAGACAAAGGCCAGCAAGGAGGTGAGCGGCAACGATGCCACCAGTGCGGCAAAGCCCGGCAGGCGCTTGGCGAGTTCGGATACGGCCAGAATAATCAGCGCCGACACAACGAGTTTGATGGCGTAATAGAGCATGTTGAGTCAGCCCAGATTCGCCTGAACCATGCGATCCATTTCAGCGGGACGTGGCGGTATGGTCTCCGTCAACGCGGCGACAAAGCCAGCACGATCCAGCGCCAGCATCGGATTCCAGCGTTTCTCGTAACCGATAGTTGAAGCCGGTTTACCCGACATGCCCGCACCGCACACGCTGCCGGAGGTGTGGCCGGGATACAGCTCCACTTCGGCGGGCAGCGTCAGCAATTTCTGATGCACGCTGTCGTAAATCTGGCTCGCCATTTCGGTCTCCTTGCCAGCCAGATCGGGACGTCCTGCACTGCCGACAAACAGCGTGTCGCCCGTGAGCACAAACCAGGGCGTTTCGGTGCGGCGCTTGTCGGTCACCAGCAGACAGATCGAATCGGGCGTGTGGCCGGGGGTGTGCAGCACATCGACCCAGACATTGCCGACCTCAATGCGCTGACCGTCCTTCAACGACTCGAACGGATAGCTCACGCGGCTGCTATTGGATTCATGCAGGCAGTATTTCGCGCCGGTTTTTTCGGCCAACGCGCGACCGCCTGAGTAATGATCGGCATGAACGTGGGTGTCGATGACGTGCGTGATTTTCACGTCCTGTTTGGCGGCTTCGTTGATGAACCAGTCCTCATCGCCGAGCACCGGGTCGATCGCAACCCCGACATGGCAGGAACCGCAGCCAAAAAAGTAAGACAGGGTGGCGTCTTGAGCCAGCAATTGACGGAAAAACATGGTGATCTCCTCGAAATGTAAGAACGAACGAAAAGCTTAAGACTCAGCCAGCGGCAAACCCGCCGCGAGCCATTCTGCTGTGCCATCGGCAATTTTTTGCGCGCGGTAACCGTGTTTCTTTAACAGCGCCACCGCCTCGGCGGACATCATGCAAAACGGCCCGCGACAGTAGGCGACGATGTCTTTGCCCGCTGGCAGTTCCTTGATGCGCTGGCGGATTTCATCGAGTGGCATCGAGCGCGCAAAGGGCAGATGGCCGCTGGCGTATTCGGCGGACGGGCGCACGTCGATCACCACCACTTCGCCGCGCCGTGCCTTGTTCATCAGCGAGCGGCGCGTCACAGCGTCGAGCTTTTCCGGCGCAGCAAAAATCTGATCCATCGCCACCTTGAGTTCGACCAGGTGTTCTTCCGCTACCGTGCGCAGGTTCACCCACAGCGCACTGACGTCTTCGCCAGACAGGCGATAAGCGATGAAGCGCCCGTCGCGCTGCGCCTCAACCAGCCGCGCGGCCTTCAACACCTTGAGGTGTGCGCTCGCCAGCTTGATGTCGATGCCCGCTTCGGCGGCCAGCGCTTCAACCGTCTTTTCGCCCTGCGCCAGAAGCTCCAGCAGCTCCAGTCGCTTGGGGCTGGAAACCGCCTTGCCGATGCGTGCGACTTCTTCGTAAAGCAGGTTTTTAAGTTTGCGTTTATCCATGCAACGCATAATCTAACGATTATTAGAATAATGCAAGAACTATATCAGTGACTTTTCCGTCCTTGGCATGTCAAGATGGCCGCCTCAATAAGCCTCCAATTTCACACCGCACTACTACATGCCCAAAGTCAGGATAAGATTTCTCGTGGCTCTTGCTTTGTCGCTGCCTTTTCATGCTGGCCTGCTGGCGCTATGGACGTTTAAGGTGCTGCCACCGTCCCACCACTCATCGATATCTTCAGAGCCTTTGCGGATAAGCATCGAAACCGCAGTGAATTTGAAGCATCCCGCGAAAACGCTTTCCAAACTGTCTACCCCAACACCGCCAGACGCGAAGGAAAAGGAACACGCTCGCACCCTGGATTCCATCCCGTCCCCTGCCGCACCAGAGAAAAAATTGGCTTCCATGCCAGCGCCGCCCCCTCCAACCCAAGAGGAATGGAAACTCGCTGCCACCTACACACTCAGGAATAGCAAGCGTTACCGATACAACTGGGGGCAGTTGGTTCGAAGCATGATGGGAACGGCAGTGGAGGGTCCTGATCAGGGACAGGTTCGTTTCCGCATCGAGATCGCGCCTGATGGAAAGATCGCCAAGGTCGAAACACTTTGGACAACCTCGCAGCAGGCTGAAAAACTCGCCTTGAAAGCCATTCAATCCTTGCCGCCGCTGCCCCCAACGCCAACAGGCAAATCACTTGTCTTCGAGCAGACCATCTCATTCGAGCCGTTCGCAACAGGGTGGGCGCCTAGCTACAAGCTGGACTGCCTGCCGGAGCCTCAACCTTTCCACAACCCGTTCGCGTGGGACGGTTCTTCGCCCCAACAGGCTTCGCAGGAACATCAGGGGAGATCGCATAGACCCCCTCCCCCGGCCGATTGCATCTATGACTCCACCGCAGATTCAATCGAGGAAGAAGACGCAGACATGAAGCGCCAGTTAGATCAGTGGCGGTGGGGCCGTTAGTACGGATCGGGTGTTCTCAAGAATGAATCGCACAATCAAAATGCTTAGCGATACTTTTAGCGGACCACTCCAGCCAGTGGGCGCAGCACGAGGGTGTCGCCGCGCTGGGTAAATTCAAGCTGCTTCAACACATTCATGCCAAGCAGAATAAAGCTGTCGTGCATGCCGGGGTTCAGGCTCGCGGGTATATCACGCAGGCTGAACGGCCCAAACGCCAGTTCGCCCACGCGTGTAGCGTAAGTCGTCGCGATGCCATTGGCGGTGATCGCCTGTCCCTGTACGCCTTCAGACAGCCCCAATTGCCGACCAAGATGTGCAGGAATCGCAACGAAAGTCGCACCAGTATCGAGCAGGAAGGTCACTGGCTGGCCATTGATCGTACCGGGGAAAACATAATGGCCGTTGCTGCTGCGCTTTAACACCAGCTCGGCACCAGGCGCAACCTGAAGCTGGCGGTTGGGGTTGTTGCGCTGATCGAGGCTGCCATTGAAATAAACCGTCAGCAGCCCCAGCACCAACACGCTCGCGACCAGCGCCATGCCACGGCCTAATTGCCGGTGCGGATTCGCGGATGCTTCACCAGGAGGTGACATGAGTATCGGCTTAACCGCCCCCGCCGCCACTGCCCAGGCCATGCGCCGCCTGTAACACCAGCGCATCAAATGCTGCCGCATCCATCAAGCCGCGTTCCGCCACAATATCGCGCACCGGGCGGCCCGATTGTTCCGAGGCTTTGGCGACTTCGGCGGCTTGCATGTAGCCGATCTGCGTATTCAGCAAGGTGGCGAGTGCAACGCTTTGATGAATGAAATACGCACAGCGTTCGCGGTTGACGGTGACGCCCTTGAGGTTTTTTTCAGTCGCGGCATTCATCGCGCGGGTCAACCAGTCCATCGCGTCGAACAGCGCCGATCCCAGCGCGGGCATCATCACATTCAGCTCCATCTGCCCGGCTTGCACCATGTAGGCCACTGCGGCATCCTGCCCCAGCACCTGGAAGCAGACCTGATTCAGCATTTCAAACATCACCGGGTTGACCTTGCCGGGCATGATGCTTGATCCCGGTTGCACTGGCGGCAACTGGATTTCGCCGAGGCCAGTGCGCGGACCGCTCGCCAGCAGGCGCAGGTCATTGGATATGCGCGTCAGTTCCAGGGCAAGGTTGCGGATTTCGCCGGACAGGCGTGCCAGATCGTTCATCGATTGCATCTGTGCCACCAGTTGCCCGACGCGAATCGGTTCGCCCGTCAGCGTGGCAAGTTCGGCGGCAACGCGCGCGGGGTAACCGGGCGAAGTATTCAAGCCCGTGCCTGCGGCCGATCCACCCAGACCCGTTTCGCACAGCGCCGGGCGCACGACTTCGAGGCTGCCCGCGCAGCGATTGAGCGTCCAGGCATAGCCCGCAAACTCCTGCCCCAGAGTGGTGGGTACGGCATCCTGCAAGTGCGTACGGCCACTTTTGACGGTATCTTTTTCGCGCTCGGCCAGACGACTGAATTCGCTCGCCATCGCCCGGACGGCCTGAATCAGACGCGGCAGTTTGGCGAGCACGGCCAGACGAATCGCGGTCGGAATCGTGTCGTTGGTGCTTTGCCCCATATTGACATCGTCATTCGGGTTGACGGGTTGATACGCACCTTTTTCGAAGCCCAGTGCGACGTTGGCGAGATTGGCAATCACCTCGTTGCTGTTCATGTTGTGGCTGGTGCCCGCACCGGCCTGAAAGCGGTCGACGACGAATTGATCGATATACTTGCCCGCCAGAATGGCTTCGCAGGCGGCGACGATGGCATCACGCTTGTCTGCGCCAAGCCAGCCGGGCTGACAGTTGGCACGTGCGGCGGCAAGCTTGATGCGCACGTGCGCTAGTACAAAATCCCTATCCGGAGCACGCCCGGAAATGGGAAAATTAGCGACCGCGCGCGCGGTTTGTGCGCCATACCAGGCAAGTGCGGGAACCTGTACCTCGCCTAACGAGTCTTTCTCAGTACGAAATTCATTCATGGTGGGGTTGTTATGCGTAAGTCATCTGTAATGCAGGTTCCGCAATTTTATCCGATGTGGATGTCGGGCCTGTTTCTGGCGCTGCTACTCATGCTGTTCGCGCCTTTTACGCAGGCATCAGGATTCAGCATCACGGACACCAGCGGCAAAACACACACGCTGGCGGGCTATAAAGGAAAATGGGTGCTGGTTAATTTTTGGGCAACCTGGTGTCCGCCGTGCCTGGAAGAAATTCCCGATCTGATTACCCTGCACGACAACAAGCAAAACAACCTGGTGGTGATTGGCATCGCCACCGACTATAGCAATTCAAAACAGGTCACGGATTTTACCGACAGCATGATGGTGTCGTATCCGATTGTGCTGGGCACGTCCAAAGTCATCAACCAGATTGGCCCGGTGCAGGGCCTGCCTACCACCTATCTTTTCAACCCGGACGGAAAAATGGTGGCGCAGCAATCGGGGGCGATTACGCGCGAGTCGGTCGAAACCTATATCGCCAGCAAGTCGGCGCGTGCCGACAATAGCCAAACCGGCAATGCTAAAAAAGCTAAAACATGCGCCAAGTGCTGAAGCTGCTGGTGGTATTTGGCCTGCTGTTTACAACGCCTTCACGGGCGGAAATACGCGGCGTGGAAACGCATTTTTTTCAGGCCAAAGTCGGCGACTTTCAGGCCGAACTGGACACGGTTAAGAAAGAAGGCAAAAAAGGCATCTTCCTGTTTTTTGAAATGGATGACTGCCCGTGGTGCGCGCGCATGAAAGCCACGATCCTGAACCAGTCCGAGGTTCAGGATTTTTTCCACCAGCACTTTCTCGTATACGCCATGGACGTGAAAGGCGACGTGCCGATGATCGACTTTGCGGGCAGATCCACGACCGAAAAAGCCTTCGCGCTGGAGAACCGCGTGCGCGCGACGCCGACGATGCTGTTCATCGATGGCGAAGGCAAAATCCTGACACGGTTCACCGGCCCGACGCGAGACGTGGCCGAAATGATGCTGCTCGGTCATTACGTCATTGATGGCACTTACCAGCAGATGCCGTTTGCAAAATTCAAGCAGCTCCAGCAGGCCACACCGGCAACACCACCCTCTCGCGCAGAATGAGGGGCATGTATATTCTGCCGCTGCTGTTGTTTAGCCTGGCACAGGCTGCGGACAAGCCGCTTACGCTAAGCGAAACACTGGCCACCGCAGATGCCGGCCATCCTGACCTCGCCATTGCAGAAAGCGATCTGGCCGCAAGCCTGGCGGATCGTGACCTGGCTGGCAGCCGCCAGGATTTCAACCTGTTTCTGGATGGCAGCCTGCGGACCGGCAAACAGCCTGGCGCCGACTGGGAGCCGGACAATATTGGCCGCATCGTTGCGCGTAAAACCTTGCTCGATTTCGGGCGTACTGAGCAGACCCTCGCAGCGGCCGATCAGGAAGTCGCGGCGCGACGCGCGACGCTATTCGATACGCGCGCCGCACGCCGGATCAATTTGATGGCGCGTTATTTCGACGTACTGCTGGCTGATCAGCAATACGCCGCCGACAACGAATTCCTGGGCGTGGCATCTGTGATATTAGACAACGCACGCGACCGCTTCACGCTGGGTCAAATTACACAACCGCAATTTCTGGAGCTGGAAGCGCACTTTCAGGATGTGCGCGAACGCCGTAACGCCAGCTTGCAGCATCTGCGCGGCACGCGGCAGAAACTCGCCGATGCGATGAACCGCCCGGGCAATTTGCCGGTCGAACTGGTCGAACCAACGCTGCCCGGCAATGAACAGGCCGTGGCCGAATACGCGGCGCTGCTGCCCGTCATCATCGGGCACAACCCGGCGCTGCGCGGGCTGGACGCGCAGATTAACGCGAGCGATGCGCGCATCGCAGCGATCCGCGCCGAGCGCCGCCCCACCCTGGATGCCGAAGTGCTGGGTGCGGGTTATAGCCGGTTCTCGTCCACGCGCGACCAAGTCAGTGCGGGGCTGCTGTTCAATGTGCCGCTGTATCAAGGTGGCCGTATCGATGCCCGCGTTGCCCGCGAACAGTCACTCAAAGCACGCTTGCTGGCACAGCGCGAAAAACTCAAACTGGGTCTGAACGAAACCGTGCTCGATACCTTGCACGAAATCGAATGGCTGCGCAGTAGCAGCCGCCCCGCCGCCGACAAACAAATTGAATACCGCGACTGGGCGCTGGAAAGATCGCGCGCAGAATATGAGCTTGAGATGAAGACCAGTCTCGGCACCAGCCTGGCCGAAACGCAAACCGCGCTGCTTCGCCGAAAGCGTGTCGAATACAGGCTGGCACTGGCACTGGCACGGCTGGCGGCATTGTCGGGCGAGTTGCCCGGCGACAGCGAAAACAAATGAGGATACCGAACATGCACGGACGATGGATGATGATCTTGGGCTTGCTGAGCTTACCTGGCTTGGGTTTTTCCGCGCAGGCTGCGGATCGGGTGGAACTCAGCACCCGTGTCTCTGGCGTGGTCGAGGAGGTATTGGTCAGTAGCGGCCAAAACGTAAAAAAAGGCACCGTTCTCCTGCGCCTGAACAAAGTGATTTATCAGGCGCAGGCAGATGAAGCCAATGCCGATACCGAACGTCTGGGTGCGGAAGAAGCTGAAGCCCGGCGTGATCTGGATCGGGCACAAGAACTCTATAGCCGCACCGTATCATCGACCACCGAACTGGATGCCGCCAAGCTGCGCTACACCCGCGCGAAATCCGCCCTGAGCGTTGCAGGCGCGCGTTTGATTATCGCAAAAAAGAATCTGCTGGATACCGAGTTGAGGGCACCGTTTAACGGCACGGTAGCAAGCTTGCCTGCGGCACCGGGGGTGGTCGTGGCGGCGGACTGTCAGCCTAAAGCGTTGGTGGTGATGCGGCGATAGTGAGGGACGCGTTTTGCCCTTGAATTGCTATTGGATCAGCCGAAGGCTGAATCGTTGCGGTTGAGACAGTTAGCGAACCAAGGAAGCGGTGAATTTAAATCTGTGTGCTTTAACGCAGCGTATTTTCCGCTGTCTTGGTACTCGGTGTGTAATCCCAATTTCGCTTCCACGCTCCCACAACCAGATTGGGATATTCGGGACGACCCAGACTGCCGTTGTATCGGCCCAGCGCGCGAAAGAGATCGCCGCGCTCGATGTCGATGTAATGCCGCAGGATGAGCGCGCCATAACGTAAATTGGTACGCAGCTGAAACAGGTTATGGTCTGCCGTGCCAATGCTCTTGGCCCAGAACGGCATGACTTGCGTGAAGCCACGCGCACCCACCGGCGAGACGGCATATTTGCGGAATCCGCTTTCGACCTGTATCAGACCCAGCAGCATTTGCGGATCAACCCCCGCACGCGACGCTTCCCAATGCAGGGTAGTGAGAAACTCCAGACGCTCGGCCTGATCTGGCATGCGCCGCTCCAGTCGTCTGGACATGTCGTTCAGCCAGACCTGCTCGTCAGCCGGATTACTGAACGCGGTGCGGCTGACAGCGGTGTCGGCCAGCGCTTTTTGCAGAGATGCGCGCGCGCTTACTGACAACACTTCTTCTTTTTGCCCGCCCGCCAGCGCAACGCAACTGACGCTGACCAGCGCCACTGCGAGCATCCACCCACAAAATCGTTCAATATTCATCATTGTTGGCTTCTCAATCGTTCGGCCAGAAATTCAGGCGCATCTTTCAACGTCACTTTTTGTGCCTCTCCGCCGCGTCGCGGCTGATATTCAATAATCCCGTCTTTCAAACCCCGGTCACCCACAGTGACGCGATGCGGGATGCCGATCAACTCGGCATCGGCAAACATCACGCCGGGGCGCTCGTCGCGGTCGTCCAGCAGCACCTCAAACCCGGCGGCAGTCAGTTCACTATACAACCTATCTGCGGCTTGTTTAACCTGCCCGCTCTTGCTATAGCCTATCGCCACAATACCGAGCAAGAACGGTGCCAGCGCGGACGACCAGATAATGCCTTTGTCATCGTGATTCTGCTCAATCGCAGCGGCGACGATGCGCGAAACACCTATGCCATAGCAGCCCATCTCCATCGGCTGCGCACGGCCCTGCTCGTCCAGATAGGTGGCGCTCATGGCTTCCGAATACTTGGTGCCCAACTGGAACACATGCCCCACTTCGATCCCGCGACACAGCGCCAATACGCCTTTGCCGTCCGGGCTGGGGTCGCCTGGCTCGACGTTGCGCAAATCGGCGACCTGCGGCTCGGGCAGATCCCGCCCAAAATTTACGCCGGTCAGGTGAAAACCGTCTTCGTTTGCGCCGCACACAAAATCGCTCATTGCCGCCACCGCACGATCGGCAATAACCAGAATGCTCAAGCCAACCGGGCCGACCGAACCGGGAGTCGCATGGGTAGTCGCCAAAACAGCGGCTTCAGATGCAAACGTCAGCGGCGACTTCACCCCGGCAATTTTTTCAGCCTTGACCTCGTTCAACACCTGGTCACCGCGCAGCAGCAGCGCAACGACGCCTGTTTCGCCCTCAACAACAAGGGTTTTTACGGTGCGATTCGCGTCGATCTTGAGGAAAGCCGCCAGTTCAACTATGCTTTTGGCGCCGGGCGTGGCGATTTTTTGCATTGCGGCACCCGCCGCCGCACGTGAGCCGACGGGTGCCACTGCTTCTGCCAGCTCGATATTAGCGGCGTAATCCGAATCCGGACAGTAGGCGATCAGGTCTTCACCCGAATCGGCCAGTACATGAAACTCATGCGAACCCGAGCCGCCAATCGCGCCTGTGTCTGCCGCAACGGCACGGAATTTAAGGCCCAGCCGGGTGAAGACGCGAGTATAGGCCGCGTACATAAGCTGATAATTTTCCACCAGACTGTCGCGGCTGGCGTGGAAGGAATACGCATCTTTCATCAAAAACTCGCGCGCGCGCATCACGCCAAAGCGTGGGCGAATTTCATCGCGGAACTTCATCTGAATCTGATAAAAATTCAGCGGCAACTGGCGGTAGCTCTTGATTTCGCGCCGAGCGAGGTCGGTGATGACTTCTTCGTGCGTCGGGCCAAAGCAGAAATCGCGCTGATGGCGATCCTTTATTTTCAGCATCTGCGGGCCAAACTGCGCCCAGCGCCCGGTTTCCTGCCACAGCTCAGCGGGTTGCACAGCGGGCATCAATAGTTCGATGGCACCGGCGCGGTTCATTTCTTCGCGCACTATAGCTTCCACCCGGCGCAACACCCTAAGACCCAGCGGCATCCAGGTATAAAGCCCCGACCCCAGGCGTTTGATGAGGCCAGCGCGCAGCATGAGTTTGTGGCTGATGAGTTCCGCTTCAGACGGGGCTTCTTTGGTAGTGGAGAGAAAAAACCGGGAAACGCGCATGGTCGATGGAATGAGGGGGTCTGGTCACAGGGAGCCTGCCATTTTACCGTGCGGACGTGTAATCTTTGCGCTTGACCTTTGGAATCAACTTTTATGCGCATCAAACCGGGAAAACGCCTGTGGCGCGAAACCACAGATAAGCATCAAATTGAAGTCACGGAAGAGCGCGGCACCCGCTCGCTGCATTTAGGCACCTGTGCAATTCAAAGCGCGATGCGCATTTCGCGCCCGTGGGATCTGGAGCTTGCCTACACCCGCGCGATGATGGCGTATTTGCTGTTCACGCCGTGCCCGGAAGCGGTGTTGATGGTCGGGCTGGGCGGCGGCTCACTGGCCAAGTTCATCCGTAAACACCGGCCCGAAACGCGGATTACCGCTGTGGAGGTCAACGATCAGGTGATTGCGGCGGCGCGTGCGCATTTTGAAGTGCCGCCAGACGACGACACACTGCAAGTCATCGAAGCTGACGGCGCTTTATATATGCGCCAACATCCGGCGAGCGCGGATGTGATCCTGCTCGATGGCTTTGATGCGGGCAACCAGGTCGAGGCGCTGGCGACCGATACGTTCTACGCGGCGTGCCAACGCGCACTCAAGCCGCACGGCGTGCTGGTGGTCAACCTGTGGGGGCGCGACGCGGATTTCAGCCAATATTTTTCAAGATTGCTGCACGCATTTGATGGCGAGCTGGGCTGGCTCTCCATCATGGGCAAAACCAATGTCATCGTGTTTGCCTTCGCAAGTCCGGGCGCACGCGCCGAGCTTGATGCTGTCCGTCCCCATCTGGCGCAACTGGGTAAACGCTACGGCCTCGATTTTTCGGGCTTTGCGCGGGATTTTCAGTGGGCAAGTGAAATCGCGCCGCTGTTTGCCTGAGATGAATCGACACGTCATTTGCAATTTTGGCGGGGTGTGAAAGAATACAGGTAATGAAATTTTAATGTGGTGGCGGCCATGATCGACCGAGAAGGTTACCGCCCGAACGTAGGCATAGTTTTGTGCAATGCGGACAACCAGGTTTTCTGGGGCAAGCGCATCAAACAGCACGCCTGGCAATTCCCCCAGGGCGGCATGAACGCTGGGGAAACGCCGGAACAAGCCATGTTCCGGGAATTGGAAGAAGAAGTGGGTTTATTGCCCGGGCATGTCCGAATTTTAGGCCGCACGCGCGACTGGTTGCGCTACGACGTGCCCAGCAGCTGGATGCGCCGGGACAATCGCGGCATTTATCGCGGACAAAAACAGATCTGGTTTTTGTTACGCCTGACCGGACGCGATTGCGACGTGTGCTTGCGCGCTTCCGCGCATCCGGAATTTGATGCGTGGCGCTGGAATGATTACTGGGTCGCCAAAGACGCAGTGGTCGAATTCAAGCGCGAAGTGTATGCACTGGCATTAAACGAGCTGGAGCATTTTCTGCATAAAGACGTGCGCCATCTTAGACAGCACCCGTCCAGGAACCTGGCGGTGCGGTCACCGTACGGAACCGAGCATAAGCGCTAATTTTGTCCTGGGGAGGCACTGATTAATTCGATTTTGTCGTTCCCGCGCAGGCGGGAACCCAGTCAAATCAAGGCACTGGATTTCCGCATTCGCGGGAATGACAAATTAATCAGCGTTTCCCTGGTGCTGCGTGACACTAAATGGTGCGCAATGAAAATCTGTGTACGACCCGCCACCGGCCTGAATCCATCGCCCACCCTCCAGCAGGGTGCGCCGTTATGGCGCGTCGTCCCTACGCATGACCAGGATGGATCCCGCCTGACCGACTTCATGATGCTGATCCCCCGCCTTAAAGAAAAAACAGCACACGATATCGAGCGCACCGCAGGGCTGATTCGCAGCGTCTTAAGCCTGCATTCAGAGGTCGTGTTTGCCGACCTTAATCTGGCACTGAATCTGTTGTGGGTATCATTGCGTCCCAAGCGCGGCGCCATCTCGGAAATTGTCGCCGCCATTCGGGTTCTCGTTCCCGAAGCCGTTCTGATCGGCCATCAAGTACAAGCCCATTATTGAGACCTTAAATGAAAAACATAAACACTCATTCAGCACCGATCCTGACCCTGGCAACATTGGGTCTCGCATTCACTCTGTCCATCCAGGCTCAAGCCAACGGGACTGAACCGAGTGTGCCTTCCCCCATGACCGCAGCACCCATCATGATGCGTTTCATCCCGAATGGATGGGCGATGAACCCGATGGCCGTTTACGCCATGCCCAGGGTGATGATGCCAACGCCGCAGCCAGGTGTCATCTGGGTTCCATTCATGCTGATACCGGTTGCAGCCGCCTCCTCATTACCGGTTGCGCCCATGGCCGGGATGCCACCGGCGCAACCGCCTGCCCCTATAGCGGCAGCCCCCGCGCTACCGCCCGCCACCGTGACCGAAACAGCAACCACACCTGCGTTACCCATCGCATCCACAACTGAAACACCGCCCACGCTATCTGCCGACTCCGTGATTGAAGCAGCACCTACACCGCCTGATATTGTTTCGGAAAG